>JAPSGM010000213.1 GCA_031177555.1 Chloroflexota bacterium | reverse complement strand
ACTCACGGACGTGCTGGCGGTCCGTCTCGCTGGCCTCGGCGCTGCGCATCCCGGCCGAGAGGCGCGCGTAGGTCGGGTCGACCCGCAGGGAGAATCGCCGCGACTCGATCACCTCCACCTGCAGCTCACCGTCCACGATCCGGATCAGGACGTCCGGCCGCACGATGGTGCGGGTCGAGCCGCCCGGCCCGCTGGCGGCGGTGAAGGCAGCGGTCGGGTACGGATGCAGGTTGACCTTGACGAACTCCCAGGCGGCGAGCACCTCGCCGGTGCCGATGCCGATGGCCGAGGCGATCAGCGCGAAGCGCCGCTCCCCGAGGTCTGCGAGGTGGTGGCGCACGATCTCCTCGGCCCCCGCGGGCACCTCCATCTCGTCGGTCTCGCGCAGGTACGCGATCTGGGCCAGCAGCGACTCGGCGACGTCCCTCGAGCCGACGCCGATGGGCTCGACGCCGCGCATCGACTCGCGCACGGCCTGCACGTCTTCGACCGTGGCGTCGGTGGCCGCGGCGATCTCCTCGTCCGAATCGGTCAGGAAGCCGTTGTCGTCCAGGGCACCGATGGCGTAGTCGGCCACCGGGTGCAGGCGGTGCGGCAGCAGGGCATGAAGGGTCCAGGTCAGGTGCTCCTGCAGCGTGAACTCAGCCTCTGCCCGGGCGATTGGATCGAGCTCATCGGCCTCCTCGCGGGCCGACCAGTCGATGGGACCGCCGTCCGTGACCTCCGCGGGCCCGGAGCCGGCCGCGCCCTTGGGCAGGCAATCGGTGCAGTGGCTGCCCGTGATGACCGAGCCGCAGATCGGGCAGTTGGACTGCTCGAGCATGTCCAGCGCGGGGTTCTCGTCCAGCTCCGCCGCGATCGCCTCGGTCAGCTCCACCGAGCTCATGGCCAGGATGGCGTTGGCCGCGATCTGCTTGGGGGTCACCCGCACCTGGAGCGCCGGCTGCAGACGCTGGTTGAGCTCTATCGACATGGGTTCCTTTGCAATCGGGCGCCGTCAGGCAGCGCCGGTGGGTTGGAGGGCGATTATAGGTGGTCGCCCGGGAAGCCCCAATCGCCGCCTATTGCACGATCGCTGCCGGGAGGACGTTGACCCGGCGCACGGCGAGGCCGTCTGGGCGGAAGGTGAGGATGCTGTAGGCGCCCGGGTCGGCCTGGATCCGGCGCCGGTAGTCGCCCATCGGCAGCCCCAGGGCGGCGGTCAGGCGCAGCCGCACGACGTGGTTGTGGCTGACGACCAGCGCGGCGGCCTCGCGGCGGGCGGACAGCCACGCCTCGACCGGGGAGAGGACCGCCAGGGCGCGCGCCGCCACGTCGCTGCCCGCCTCTCCGCCCGGCGTGCGCGTGACGAATGGATCGGCCTCCCAGCGGGCGCGCAGGTCCGGGTCGCGCCGGCGGCACTCGTCGGCGGTGAGCCCCTCCCACTCGCCGTAGTCGATCTCCCGCAGTGCGTCGTCGAGCGACGGCTCCAGGTCCGGTCGGCCGAGGGCGTCGAGCACGTGACGGGCCGTCTCGCGGCAGCGCAGCGCGGGGCTCGAGAGGGCGCGCAGCTCGGCGTGCGGCATCGCCTGCAGCTCGGCGGCGATGGCCGCCCCGGCCCGCGCGGCCAGGGCGCGGCCGGCGTCGACCAGGGGCGCATCAGTGCGCTGTCCGAGGTTGACGCCGCCCTCGCTGGCCTGGGTCGTGGCATGCCGCACGAGGAACAGGCTGCCCATCGGCCGAGTCTACCTGCGGCCAGTCAGAGGTGCGCGTTATGCTACGGCCCGCTCTCCCCGACCCTCCCCACGGAGCCTCCATGACCTACGCCCAGGATCAGACCGCGCCCGACGACGGGCCGGATGCCGGCTCGTCCGACGCAACGCCCCCCAGGCGCGGCCTCGGATGCCTCCTGGAGATCGTCGAGACGCTGGTCCTGACGCTGGTCATCTACCTGCTGATCCACAACTTCATCGCCCAGCCCTTCGAGGTCGAGCAGGACTCGATGGTCCCGACCATCGTCGAGAACGAGTACGTCCTCATCGACAAGCTGACGCCGCGCTTCAACGACTACCGGCGGGGCGACATCATCGTCTTCCAGCCGCCGCCGGGGTACGAGCAGGGTGGCGTGCCGTTCATCAAGCGCGTGATCGGGCTGCCGGGTGACACCGTGGCGCTGGACAACGGCCGGGTGTACGTCACGCCGCCCGGCAGCAGCCGCACGCAGCTGGAGGAGGACTACGTCGTGCGCGATGCGGGCGGGCGGGTGCAGCCCACGCAGCCGCGGGATGCCGAGGGAACGACGCAGTGGACGGTCCCCGATGGCCACTACTTCGTGATGGGCGACAACCGGCCGCAGAGCCAGGACTCGCGCTTCTTCGGCCCGATCGAGCGCGACCTCATCGTGGGGCGCGCATGGGTGCGGTACTTCCCGCTGGACCGCATCGGTTTCATGGACCGTCCCGACTATCCGGGCCTGCCCTCCGGGACCGATGACGAGGCGGCACGACCGCCCCTGCCGGTGGCGCTGCTCGCCTCACCGTGAGGACGGGCTACGTCCGGGCCGGCTCCTCGGCGACGATCCACGCGTCGATCTCGCGCGCGTAGTTCAGCAGCGTCCCGTCCTCGAACCACAGCGCCAGCTCGAAATCGGCCGTCTCCGGAGCGTCGGATGCGTGGACGAGGTTGCGCAGTCCGCTGATGCCCAGGTCACCGCGGATGGTTCCCGGCTCGGCTTCGTTCGGCATCGTGCTCCGGACCAAGCGGCGGACGACGGCGATCGCATCGGGCCCTTCGAGGGCGATGGCGGCAACCGGGCCGGAGGTGATGAACTCGACCAGGCCGGCGTAGAAGTGCTTGCCGGCGTGCACGGCGTAGTGCCGCTCGGCCATCTCGCGCGGGACGGTCAGCAGGCGCAGCCCGACCGGCTTCAACCCCTTGCGCTCGAAGCGGGCCACGATCTCGCCGACCAGGCCGCGCTGGACGCCATCGGGCTTGACCAGGACGAGGGTGCGTTCCATTCCGGGCGCGCTCCTTGAGGGGTGCTGAGGTGGGTGCGCGGCGAGCGGCTCAGCCGCGGGCGGCTCGGTCGTAGGCGTCCGATGCCTCGGCCGGCCGATCGGCGGCGCGGAGCAGGTCGCCGTAGAGTAGCAGACGGTCCGGGCCGGGCTGGCGGCCGAGGGTCGGCTCGACGAGCGCCACGCCCTCCGCCGCGATGCGCGGGTCGAGCCGCAGCGCCAGCCCCAGCTCGCGGTCGCCCTCCACCGTGTGGCCGGCGCCGTACGCGTTGCGCGCCGCCTCCAGACGGGCGTGGGCCGCGGCCGTCCGCTCCGGCGACGGGAGGTGGGAGGCGCCGACGCCGGCCGGCGGCGGTGGTGGTCCGGGGCGTCGGTTGGCCGGACGCAGCGAGGCGGGCACCGGCCACGGAAGCCGCGATGGGACGCCGCCGCGCAGGCGCCAGGCCTCGTCCACACCCACCGAGTCGATGACCTCCTCCATCAGGACCTCGGCGCGCTCCGGGTGGCCGGCCGCCGCCATCGCCTCCGCCTCGATCAGGACCACGAGCGGCCGGCGCCGCTCCAGGCTGCCGGAGCGGATGCCCTCCACCGCCTGGCCGGCGGCCAGGGGCCGGCCCTCGCGCCACAGCGCCTCGGCCAGCATGCCGCGCGCGGCGTCGAGCTCTTCGGCCGCGCCACGGCCCCCGGTCTCCAGGCGCGCGATGTGCCGGCGCAGCACCCCCTCGGCCTGTCCGGACAGCCCCGAGTCGAGCTGCGCCCGGGCCAGCGACAGCTCGTCGGGGATGAGGTCGACGTAGATCTCGTCCTGGTCGGTCATGCCGGCAGCAGCCGCTCGAAGCGCCGCCGCGACCTGAACGGACCCAGCAGCGCCAGGCGGGCCTGGTCCGGGCGGGCGAACCGCCGGGCGACGCGCGTGATGTCGTC
>JAPSGM010000212.1 GCA_031177555.1 Chloroflexota bacterium | reverse complement strand
ACTCCGCGGGCCGGATCATGTCGCCGGAGGTCGCGAACCTGCGGGCCGCGATGACCGCCAGCGAGGCGCTCGATCGGCTGCGGCGCATTGGTCGGGGGGCGGAGACGATCTACGCCCTGCCGGTCACCGACGACGAGCGGCGGCTGGTCGGGGCCATGGGCCTGCGCGACCTGGTGCTGGCTCCGCCCGATGCCCGCGTAGCCGACCTGATGGACACCGACGTGTACTCCACCCCGGCCACCGCCGACCAGGAGGACGTGGCCCGGCTCATCCGCGACGCGAACCTGCTGGCCCTGCCGGTCGTCGACGCCGAGGGACGCCTGGTGGGCGTCGTCACCGTCGACGACGCCATGGAGATCCTGGAGGAGGAGGAGACGGAGGATGTCGTCCGCTACGGCGGCGCCGAGCCGCTCGGGCGCCCGTACCTGTCCGTGTCGGTGCTGCAGGTGGCGCGGAGCCGGGTGGTGTGGCTGCTCGTCCTGATCGCGGCCGCCTCGCTCACGGTGAACGTGCTCCACCTGTTCGAGGACGCGCTGGCCGAGGCCGTGCAGCTGGCGCTGTTCATCCCGCTCTTGATCGGCACTGGGGGCAACACCGGGTCCCAGGCCGCTACCACGGTGACGCGCGCCATCGCGCTGGGCGAGGTGCGCTTTGCCGACATCACGCCGGTGATCCTGCGCGAGGTCCGCGTGGGCCTCCTGCTGGGGGGCATGCTGGCCGCGCTGGCGTTCCCGCCGGTCCTGCTCCTCTTCTCCCCGGGCATCGCCACGGTGGTGTCGGCGACGCTCATCAGCATCTGCACCCTCGCCACCCTGGTCGGGTCGCTGCTGCCGCTTCTGGCGCAGCGCCTGGGCGCCGACCCCGCGGTGATGAGCGCGCCGTTCATCACCACCCTGGTGGATGCGACCGGCCTGGTCCTCTACTTCCTGATCGCGCGGGCCGTGCTCGGCATCTAGCCGCCGGCCGGGGCCGGCGAGCCCGCCAGGCCCCGGGCCCGGGCCCGATGGCGCGCCACCTTGGCCTGGTTGCCGCAGGTCCGCATGTCGCACCACCGCCGCCGCCCGGCCGGGGAGCGGTCGATGAACAGGTAGCGGCAGCCCTGGTTGGCGCAGATCCGCAGCCGATCGGCGCCGCCGCCTGCCAGGAAATGGGCGAACGATCCCGCGATGGCGGCGCGCGCCTGGTCGAGCCGGTCGCCGACCTGCGAGACCGCGAAACGCGCGCCGCCGGGCTCGTGGTGCAGCTGGTGGTAGTGAAGCCCGTGCCGAAGGATGTGGTTCAGCTCGCGGATGCGCGCGGTCCCGACGTCGCCGCGCTCGGCGAGGTCGGTCGCGGCAGATCGCAGGATGTCGCGGAGCCGGTGGAAGCGCTGCAGGCGGCGGTTAGCCTCCCCCGCGTCGCGGTGCAGTCGGCTGGCCTCCGAGGCTCGCGCCCTGCTGCTCAGGAGGCCCGCGCCGCGCAGCCAGTCGAGCAGCGAATCGGCGTCGGGAAGCTGTTCGACGGGCTCGCCGCGAGACAGCTCCAGGGTGTTCGCGAAATCGACGAAGAGGTCGTCCTGCTGCGACGGCTCGGGTTGATTCAGGTGCGTGGTGGGCATCGCGTAACCAGTATACAGCGCTTGACAAGTTACATCCATTTCGGTAGTGTTTCCCTGTAACCGGATGAACATTGAGAACAAGTTACGCCGTCCGAGAGACGCGCGAGCAGGAGGAACACGATGAGCCGAGGCGCAACCTACCTTGGCCTGCTGGCCGAACTGCGCCAGGAGGAGCTGCTGGGCGAGGCAATGCGTCGCCAGCGCGCGACCAACGTCATCCGGCGGCGCCGGGGGCGGACGGTCGCATCTCGGCTCCGACAGGCGCTGCGCATTCCCAGGCGCTGACGCGACCTGCGGGCGACGCCGAACGGCCCGTCCCGAGAGGGGCGGGCCGTTTCGCTGCCCGTAGAATTGCGCGATGCCTCGACCGCGCCCCATCGCCCGCACCGCCGAGGCCGGCCTGACCAACGCCGAGATCGCCCGCACCTTTCGCGAGATTGGGGACATGCTCGAGATCCTGGGCGAGGTCGTCTACAAGGCGGTCGCCTACCGGCGCGTGGCGGACGCGGTGGAGCGCTATCCCGATGACGTGGCCGTCCTGTTTCGCCGCGGCGACCCGCCGAAGCTTCCCGGCGCGGGCGCGGCGCTGACCGTCAAGCTGGCCGAGCTGGCCGAGACCGGCGAGCTGGCTTACCACCAGAAGCTCAGGGCGCAGGTGCCCGAGGGCCTGCTGGAGATGCTGCGCGTCCCGGGCGTCGGGCCGCGCACGGTGCGGCAGCTGCACGACGAGCTGGGCATCGACTCGGTGGATGCGCTGCGCGCGGCGGCATCGGACGGCCAGCTGCGCGGCCTGAAGGGCCTCTCCGCGCGTACGGAGGAAAACGTGCTGGCGGGTATCGAGCGCCTCGAGCGCGTGTCGACCCGCATCCTGCTGCACGAGGCGGACGAGATGATCGCCGGCCTGGTCGCTCACCTGCGGGCCGTCCCCGGCGTCGAGCGGCTCGAGCCGGCCGGGTCGCTGCGGCGGCGTGTCGCGACCATCGGCGACCTGGACCTGCTGGCCGCCACCGAGCGGCCGCAGGACCTCGTGCGAGCCTTGGATACGATGCCGGAGGTCGAGCGCGTCCTCGCGGCGGGCGTCGACAAGTCGAGCATCGTGCTGGCCGGCGGCCCACGCGTGGACCTGATGATCTGCCACCCGCGGGCGTGGGGGACGCACCAGGTCCACTTCACCGGCAGCCGCGAGCACAACGTGGCGCTGCGCGGCAGGGCGCAGGACCGAGGCCTGTCCCTGTCGGAGAAGGGGTTCAAGGTCGTCGAGACCGGCGAGCTGCTGCCGGAGGCGACCGAGGAGGCGGTCTACGCCCGGCTGGATCTGCCGTGGATCCCGCCCGAGCTGCGCGAGGACGCCGGCGAGATCGCCGCCGCGCTGGCCGGCACGCTGCCGCAGCTCGTCACCGACCAGGACGTGCGCGGCGACACGCACCTGCACTCGGACTGGACCGACGGCGTGGACGCGATCGAGGTCATGGCCCGCGCCGCGCGCGATCGGGGCCTGTCCTGGATGGTGCTCACCGACCACTCGCCGTCGCTGGGGATCACGGGTGGCCTCGTGCCGCAGCGTGTCGCCGAGCAGCGCGCCGAGGTCGAGCGCCTGAACGCGGGCCTGGCGCCGTTCCGCATCCTGCACGGCACCGAGATGGAGATCCGCGCCGACGCGACGCTGGACTATCCCGACGAGCTCCTCGCCACGTTCGACCTGGTCGTGGCGTCGGTGCACACCGCCCGCGGCCAGTCGTCGGCGCAGCTCACCCGGCGCACCCTGGCCGCCATCGAGAACCCGCATGTCGACGTCATCGCCCATCCCACCGGCCGCATCGTCAACCGGCGCGACCCGGTGGCGCTCGACTGGCCTCGCGTCTTCGAGGCCGCGGCGCGCAGCGGCACGGCGCTGGAGATCAACGGCAGCCCTCGACTGGACCTCGACGACGCGCTGGCCCGCGCGGCGATCGGCGCCGGGGTCCGCCTGACGCTGGCCAGCGACGCGCACCGCACCGAGGAGCTCGACCAGCTCCGCTACGCGGTGTCCACCGCGCGCCGGGGCTGGGTCACCGCGGAGGGGCTGCTGAACCGGCTCAGCGCGGATGAGCTGCGTGAGGGTCGGCGATGACCGGGCGGCGCCTGGTCCGCGGGCCGCTCTCGCTTCGCATCCTGTCGCGACTGGAGCGCCCGGAGGGCGTGGCGCTGGCCATCGTCATGGCCGCGCTGGCCGCGGTCGGTTGGTACGGCTCGCCCTTCTGGCTGGCGGTGGCGATCGCCGGGCAGCTGGTGTTGGGCGGCCTGGGCGCGGTGTGGCTCATCGGGCCGGCGACGGCCAGGATCGGCTTCGC
>JAPSGM010000211.1 GCA_031177555.1 Chloroflexota bacterium | reverse complement strand
CTCATTCCAGTCGATCCTCGTTACAGCTCGGCAGCCACTGGCTGCTGCGCCTGGTGCGGGTGGTCGGGGCCGCCGTACACCTTCAGCTTCTTGATCATGGCCCGGCCGATCCGGTTCTGGGGAAGCATGCCCTTCACCGCGCGCTCGATCACCAGCTCCGGCTTGCGTGCCATCAGCGCCTGGAGGCTCTCCTCCTTGAGGCCGCCGGGGTAGCCCGAGTGGCGGTAGTAGCGCTTCTGGACGAGCTTGTTGCCGGTGACGCGGATGCGCGCGGCGTTGATGACGACCACGTGGTCGCCGGTGTCGATGTGCGGCGAGTAGGTCGGCTTGTGCTTGCCCTCGAGCAGGGTGGCGATGCGCGTGGCCAGCCGCCCGAGCGTCAGGTCGGCAGCGTCGACCACCCACCACTGCCGCTCGATCTCGCTCGCCTTGACTGCGTAGGTCTTCACGTTTCCTGCTCTTCCGTCCTTGCCGTTGGTTCGTAGGTGACCCGCTCGAGGGTGAGGCCCCTGGCCGGAGCCGCGCGCCCGTCCAGGGCACGGCGCCTCCCGTCCAGCAGCGCCGGCACGTCGTCCGCTGCCAGGTTCCCGCGGCCCGCCTCCAGGAGGATGGCCACGATGCTGCGCACCATCCGTCGCAGGAAGGCGTTGGCCGTCACGACCACCTCCACCGAGGCGCCGCGCGCGACCACCCGCACCTGCGACACGTGCCGCACCGTCCGGCCCCACGTGTCGCTGCCGAGCGCGCCGAAGTCGCGCTCGCCGTGCAGCTTCTCCGCCGCGGCCTTCATGGCCGCGACGTCGAGCCGGTCGTCGATCTCGAGCGTCCGATGCCGTTCCGCGGGACGGCGGCTGCCCGCCATCCGGATGCGGTAGCGGTACACGCGCCACCGCGCGTAGCGCCGCGGGTCGAAGCCCTCGGGCGCGGTTCGCAGGGAGCGCACCGCCAGGTCGGGCGGCAGGACGGCGTTCAGCCGCCGCTGCAGCTCCGGCCATCCGTACCCCGCGCCGCGCCCGCGGCGCGAGAGGCAGAAGGCCGCCACCTGGCCGGTGGCATGCACCCCGGCATCGGTTCGCCCGGCAAGCCGGATTCGCACCCGCTCGCCGGTCAGCCTGTTAAGCGCCTTCTCCAGCTCCCCCTGCACCGTCCGAGCGTTCGGCTGGTACTGGGAGCCGGCGAAGTCGGTCCCGTCGTACTCGATCACCGCCCGTGCGCAGCGGCGCGCCTCGGGAGGCATCGGTACGTCTGCGGTTGTAATGCCCGATCCGGCCCGTCCGGGCTCAGACGAGCTCGATCTGGACGATGGGCGCCGCGTCCCCCAGCCGCTCACCCAGCTTCACGATGCGGGTGAAGCCGGAGCTGCGGTCGGCGTACTTGTCGGCCAGCTCGCCCATCAGCTTGTCGACGATCAGCGGCTCGTGCGGCATCTGCGCCACCAGGGCGCGCCGCGCGGCGAGGTCGCCGCGCTTGGCGGTGACGATCATGCCGTCGACGATGCCGCGGACCTCCTTGGCCTTGGCCTCGGTGGTCTTGACCCGCTCGTAGCGGACGATCGCCACGGCGAGGTTGGCGAGCATGCTCAGCCGATGGCTTGGCTTGCGGCTGAGCTTGCGGCCGGCGACCCGGTGCGGCATCTAGCCCTCCCGGTCCAGCTCGGCGGCGACCGCCTCGTCCAGCTCGGCGGACGCCGGCAGGTCCGACTCGTCGGTGTCGGAGCCGCTGCCCTCCGGACTGATGAAGCCGCGCAGCGCCAGCCGCTCCTTGAGCTCGTCCAGGCTCTTCTTGCCGAAGTTGCGCATGCGCAGGAACTCGTCGTCCGACAGCGCCAGCACCTGCCCGACCTTGGTGATGTTGTTGCGCTTGAGGCTGTTGTAGGCGCGCATCGGCAGGTCCAGCTCCTCGATCGGGGCATCGAGCAGGTTGGCGGCCACCGGCGAAACGACCTCCTCCTCGCCCGCGGCCGGCCGCCGGCCGATCTCGGCGAAGCGGCTGAACTCGCTGACCAGGATCTCGGCCGCCTGCGAGAGCGCGGCCTTGGGGTTGGCCGTCCCATCGGTCTCGATCTCGAGCGTCAGCCGGTCGAAGTTGGTCATCTGCCCGACGCGCGTGTCGCTGACCACGAAGTTGACGCGCTGCACGGGGGAGAAGATGGCGTCCACCGGGATGATGCCGATGGGCATGTCCTCGGTGTGCTCGGCCGGTCGGTAGCCGACCCCAGTCTCGACGGTCAGGTCCATCTCGATCGACCCGGCGTCGCTGTCGAGGGTCAGCAGCACGAGCTCGGGATTCACGATCTCGACGTCGGCCGACTCGGCGATGTCGCCGGCGGTGACCGGCCCGGCTCCGTGCTTGACCAGCTTGAGGGTGACCGCGTGCCGCGCGAACGAGCGCAGGCGCAGCTTCTTGATGTTCAGGACGATCTGGGTGACGTCCTCCTTGACGTTCGGCAGGGTGCTGAACTCGTGGAAGACGTTGGCGATCTGGATCGAGGTGACGGCGGCCCCCTCGAGCGAGTTGAGCAGCACGCGGCGCAACGCGTTGCCGAGGGTGACGCCGTACCCATCGGCCAGCGGGTTGACCTCGAAGGTCGAGCGGTTGCCCTCCGACTCGATCTCCTCGATCCGCGGGGCCGGGATGGTCGTCGTGGTGGTTTCCAGGTCGATCATGTGGCTGCTTCGACTCCTGCTGCTATCGCGAGTAGAACTCGACGACGAGCTGCTCGTTGAACTCCAGCGGCATCTGCTCCCGGGCCGGCTCCGCCAGGACGGTGCCTGACAGCTTGGCCGGGTCGGTGCTCACCCAGGACGGGATCTGCGCCGCCTTGATGGTCTCGCCGACCGTCTTGAAATGCTCCCGCGCCCGGCGGCTCTCCCGGACCTCGATCCGGTCGCCGACCTTGGTGCCGAAGCTGGGAATGTTCGTCGGCCGGCCGTTGACGGTGAAATGGCCGTGGCTGACCAGCTGCCGCGCCTCGGCGCGCGAGCGCGCGAAGCCCATGCGGTAGACCACGTTGTCCAACCGCATCTCCAGCATGCGCAGCAGGTTCTCGCCGGTCATGCCCTTGTGCTTGGCGGCCTTCTCGAAATAGTTGCGGAACTGCTTCTCCATGACGGAGTAGCTCTTGCGCACCTTCTGCTTCTCGCGCAGCTGCAAGCCGAACTCGCTCACCTTGCGGCGGCGCTGGGTGTTCATGCCCGGCGGCGTGGCGCGGCGCTCGAAGGCGCACTTCTTGGTGTAGCAGCGGCTGCCCTTGAGGAAGAGCTTGAGGCCCTCGCGGCGGCAGATGCGGCAGACGGGATCGGTGTAGCGAGCCATCAGATCCCTAGACCCGGCGCCGCTTCGGCGGGCGGCAGCCGTTGTGCGGGATGGGCGTCACGTCGGTGATGGCGCTCACCTCCAGACCGGCGGCCTGCAGAGATCGGATGGCCTGCTCGCGGCCGGCGCCCGGCCCCTTCACGAACACCTCGATCTGGCGCATGCCGTGCTCCATGGCGCGGCGCGCGGCGCCGTCCGCGGTCTGGGCGGCGGCGTAGGGCGTGCTCTTGCGAGACCCCTTGAAGCCGACCAGCCCGGCACTGCCCCAGCTGATGACGTTCCCCGTCGTGTCGGTGATCGTCACGATGGTGTTGTTGAACGTCGACTGGACGTGGGCATGGCCCACCGGGACGTTCTTCCGTTCGCGCTTCTTGGCGCGCGCGGCGCGCTTTCGCTCAGCCATTGAACTCCTGTTGTCAGCTCCCCTGGAGGTGGTTCGTCTACTTCTTGCGCCGTACGCCGACGGTCCTGCGCGACCCGCGGCGCTGGCGCGCGTTGGTCTTGGTGCGCTGCCCGCGGACCGGGAGGTTGCGGCGATGGCGGACCCCGCGGTAGGAGCCGATCTCCATCAGGCGCTTGACGTTCATGCTCACTTCGCGGCGGAGGTCGCCCTCGACCTTG
>JAPSGM010000210.1 GCA_031177555.1 Chloroflexota bacterium | reverse complement strand
GGACTACTGAGCCCACCTGCTCCAGGACCGATGGAAGGGCCCCGGCTTCGGCCGGGGCCCTTCAGTCTGTTGGGCCGTTGACGCTCAAGCGCTCGGTCGTCACGATACCGTGATGAACGCGATGGACCGTGCGCAGGATGTGGCCAATCCACCGCACCGGGCTCTGTCCACTTCGTCGGACGTCGCGTACTCAAGGTGGATGACGAACGACGGTTCCTGTGCCCAGCATGCGATGAGCAGGTCCGGCTGGCGCGCCATACCCGCCGGCTGACCGACGCCGAACTGCAAAGCCTGATCGATAACGGAACCGTGGCAGGCATCGTGTACGGCGGGCCGAGTCACTTCACGGGATTCACCGGCGGCTGAACGCTCATTGGCCAACCCCGGTTATCAGCAAATCCATCCTGCCGTCGATCGTTTGTCGATTCCGGGCCGCATCGGGGCGTCGTAGGGTTCGGACGGGCGCGGCGTGCGCGCCCGCATCGGTCGTGGGTGAGGAGTGCGGATGCGCTACGTGATCTTCAACTGGGTCCATCCCGACGACGCGGCCACCTGGGAGAGCTGGACCCCGGAGCAGCAGGCTGCCGACGTCGAGCGCCATCGGGAGTGGTTCCGGAAGTTCGGGGAGAAGGTGGTTTCGGGCGAGGAGCTCGACATGCCATCGCGCGTGAAGACGCTGCGCCCCGGCCGGCAGGGCGAGGGAGTCGTCGTCACCGACGGGCCGTACGTCGAGACGAAGGAGCTGCTGGGCGGCTTCGTGGTGGTGGAGGCGGCTAACGTGGACGAGGCGGTCGCCATGGCATCGGAGTGGCCGTCGCTCAGCAACCTGCCCAACTCGACGGTGCAGGTCCAGCCGGTCTTCGTGCGCGAGTAAGCGGCGCGGCACGCTGTCTGCTGTACCGCTCGGCAGCCGGCCATCGAGGCCGGAAACGCTGAGTGAAAGGGGACATCAGCATGGACCAGCGCGAATCCGACATGAACATGCCGCGGGAGGACGAGTCCTCCCAGAAGCAGGGTGACATGGGCCAGGGCCAGGGCCAGGGCGAGGGCCACGGTGGCGACATGGGCCAGCGCCAACCCGGCGACATGGGCCAGGGCCAGGGCCAGGGCCAGGGTGGTGGCACCGGTAGCGAGGGCGGCATGGGCAGCGGGACTGGCTCAGACGCCGAGACCGGCACCGGCCAGTAGTCCTCGCAACCTTCGGACGGCGCTCCTGGAATCAGGGGCGCCGTTCCGCGCCCGGCGCGGGCCTATGCCCTACTGGATGCCCCAGAGCACCAGCCTCGGGGGCAGGCCGCTGGACTGGATTCGATGGGCCAGCTCGCGGCCGACGTAGCGGTAGTGCCAGGGCTCGTAGTCGTAGCAGGTCTGCGCGAACGCGTCGCGCGGGTAGCTCATCACGAACCCGTAGCGCCAGGCGTTGGCCGCCATCCAGGCACCCTCGCGGGTCGTGGCCCAGTCGGCGTACTCCCACGGAGCCGGGCCACCGTCCGTCGTGAAGTCCAGCGTGGTGCCCAGCTGGTGCTCGCTGTGCCCGGCGCGCGCGCTGGTGCGGAGCGCTGCCTCGTAGCCGGCGACCTCGACCCAGTGCTGAAACGTGACCGCCTGCTGCGCATGGCTGCGGTAGCCGCTCACCACGCCAAGCTTCGCACCGGCGGCGCGCGCGTCGGCGACGAGGGCAGCCAGGTCGTCGAGCACGATGGCCCGGATCGGGTAGCCGCGGTTCAGTCCGGCGCTGCTGGAGTCGACCAGGTCGTAGGGGGCGTAGGAGCCGGGCAGGGCGTAGATCGTGTCGAGCAGGCTCTTGCGCCAGCTGTCCAGGCCGGGATGGAAGGTGAGCAGGTCGTCGTAGCGGCATGCGGGCGGATCGGCGGGCGGGACGGGCGTCGGAGCGACGGTGGGGGGCTGGGTCGGGATCGGCGTGGCGTCGGGCGTCGGGCGCCGCGTGGCGTCGGGCGTCGGGCGGGGCGAGCGGGTGGGATCGGGGCTCGGCTGCAGGGTCGGCGCATCGGTCGGGGAAGCATCGGGCGTGGGCAGCGGCGTTGTTCCCGGGCCACCGGTCTCGGGTCCGGGCGGCCAGCTCAGGAGCGCGCCGGAGAGCAGCGTGCCGCCGGCCGTCCCGAGCGCGACGGCCAGCACGACGGGGATCGCCATGGCCAGGCGCCCAAGCACGGGTTGCGGTCGGCGGAAGGTTCGGGTTGCGACTGCCATGCTCCGATCCTCCGACCGCGAACGCCGGCGCGAATCGACTGTCAATCGCGATTCGCGGGTCGACGTCTCGCCCATGCCGGCTTGTCGCTCGTCGCATGCCGCCCTACGCCACCAGACGCATGCCGCCTCGGCCGCCCGTCGCCGCTGAGCGCGGGGAGCGTCGCCGTGGAACCGGGATAGAATCGGGCCGATGCCCTCCGAGACCACGACCCCGCCGCCCCTGCGCTCACCCGAGGAGATCCTGGGGAAGCTCAACCCGCCCCAGCGCGAGGCGGTATCGCACCGGGATGGCCCGCTGCTGATCCTGGCCGGCGCCGGGAGCGGCAAGACGCGGGTGCTGGCGCATCGGGTGGCCTACCTGGTGGCCACCGGCACCAAGCCGTGGCAGATCGTGGCGGTGACCTTCACGAACAAGGCCGCCAACGAGATGCGGGAGCGGATCGCCGGTCTCATCGGGGAGGAGGCAGCCCGGGAGGCGACCATCGGCACCTTCCACGCCATCTGCGCGCGGATCCTGCGTCGGGATGGCGAAAAAATCGGTCTGACGCGCAGCTTCAACATCTATGACCGGGCCGACCAGGTGGCGGTCGTCAAGCAGGTCCTGCGCGCCCTGGACCTGGACGAGAAGCGCTTCGCCCCGGCCGGGTTGCTGGCCTGGATCGGGCAGCGCAAGGACGAGCTTGCGGACGTGGCCACCGCGGCGCGGCAGGCGGCGAACTACTACGACGAGACCGCGGCGCGGGTGTACGAGGCCTACCAGCGCCAGCTGCACGAGGATGACGCGGTCGACTTCGACGACCTGCTGATGCGGACCGTCTTCCTCTTCGAGCAGCATCCGGACGTGCTGGCCCGCTACCAGGGCCGATGGCAGCAGATCCTGGTCGACGAGTACCAGGACACGAACCGGGCGCAATACCTGCTCTGCTCGCTGCTGGCTGCCAAGCACCGCAACCTGGCGGTGGTGGGCGACGACGACCAGTCGATCTACTCGTGGCGGGGCGCGGACCTGCGCAACATCCTGGACTTCGAGCGCGACAACCCGGACGCGCACGTCGTGAAGCTGGAGCAGAACTACCGCTCCACCCAGACGATCCTGGACGCCGCCCACGCGGTGGTGAGCCGCAACGAGGGGCGCAAGGACAAGCGCCTGTGGACCGACCGCGGGACGGGGACCCTCATCACCATCTTCGACGCGTACAACGAGTACGAGGAGGCCGAGTTCGTGGCCCGCCAGGTCGAGCGCCTGGTCGGCGGCTCCGCATCGCGCGGCGTCTCCGCCCTCCTCACCCGCCGGGCCGACGACGAGGACGGCGGTCTGCGCTACGGTGACATCGCGGTCTGCTACCGCATCAACGCCCAGAGCCGTGTGCTGGAAGAGGCGTTCATGCGCTTCGGCATCCCGTACCAGCTCGTCGGCGGCACGCGCTTCTACGAGCGGCGCGAGGTCAAGGACGCGCTGGCCTACGTGCGCCTGGCGCGTTCGAGCGCCGACCGCGTGGCGCTGGAGCGGGTGATCAACGTGCCGGCGCGGGGCATCGGCGAGAAGACGGTGGAGGAGCTGCGCGCCTGGGCCGCGGCGCGGGAGGCCACCCTGTGGGACGCCGTGCAGGCAGCCGGCGACAACGCGAACCTGACGCCGCGGGCCCGAGCCTCGCTGGCGGCGTTCGCCGACCTGGTGCGCGGCGTGCAGGCGGTTGCCGCGGTGGAGCCGCCGTCGGCCGTGTTCGATGC
>JAPSGM010000055.1 GCA_031177555.1 Chloroflexota bacterium | reverse complement strand
CCAGCCGCGCTGGTCGCGCACCAGGGCGTGCTCATCGTCGCCGTGGTGGCGTTTCCTGTCGGCCGACCGCGCCATGCCGTGGGATGGGTCGCCGTGGCCGCCGCGGTGCCCGTGGCGCTCGGCCTTGGGCCGCAACCGGTCGTGGCGCTGACCTTCGGAACCGTGGCGGTCGCATCATTACTGCGCCGTGGGCCGGTGTCGGGTGCGTGGCCGTTTCTGACTGCCGGCGCGGTGGCGTTGGCGCTGGGGGCGACCTGGCTGGTTCGGTCGCTGGATCCCTTCCTCTACGACCCCGTCGTCGCCATCGTCGGCTACGACGTCATCCTTCTGCTGGCCGCCATCGGCTTCCCCGTTGCGATGCGCGTCGTGGAGGATCGGAGCACCATCGGTCGGCGGGTCCTGGCGGCGGAGGGACTGACGGGCCTTGCCGGTCTCAGCGCGCTCCTCGCCGATGCGCTCCGCGACCCTTCCCTCCAGGTGTACCGCTGGGACCCCGCCGAGGAGCGGTATGTCGACGCAAGCGACGAGCCGATGGCCTGGCCACCGCCGGCGCGGTGGCGCCCGGTAAGTGACGGCGACGCGGTCCTCGGGGCGGTCGCCTACCGATCGGAGGCGCTCGACGACGAACGGACGGCGGCGGCTGTCGCCGATGCCCTGCGTCTGGCCCTGCGGAACCTCCAGGGGCAGCGAGAGCTGGAACGCCAGCTCCGCGACCTGGAGGACGCGAGAGCTCGCCTGGTGGCCACGGTCGACCGCGAGCGGGCGTCGGTCGCCGCGGAGCTCCGGGGCGTGGTCGTACCGCCGATCAGCGAAGCGGCAGCGTTACTGCGCGAGGTAGTTCGCCGGCCGGGCAGCGATGACCAGTCCGATGCGCTGGCCGTGGCGCTCGGCGAGCTGGATGGCGCCAGCGAGGAGCTCATGCAACTCGTGGATGGCCTCGGGCCTGATGGGCTGGGAAACGGTGGCCTCACGAGGGTGCTTCGCGACTTGGCGGCGAGGAGCCCACTGGAGGTGGTGGTTGACGCCGCGCCGACTGCCATCGGTGACGCGGCCGCCGAGACGGCCATGTACTACGCCTGCGTGGAGGCGATGGCGAATGCGGCGAAGCATGCATCCGCCCGGACGCTGCGGATCAGCATCCGGAGGCTCGGCGACGCCCTGGAGGCGGCGATCGTGGACGACGGGGTCGGCGGCGCTGATCCCCGCGGATCCGGCTTACGCGGGTTGTCCGACCGTGTCGTCGCGATCGGAGGCCGGCTCCGGGTGGAGAGCCCACCCGGAGCCGGAACAGCGGTGATTATCAGGGTGCCGATCAATCGATCTTCTGCCACTCAGTCAGGATCAGGTGATACGAGGTCTCCTGGCCGGCCTCGGCGAAGGTAAGCCGGTCTCCCTCGAGCATCCATCGCGCCCGGTACGTCTCGGCGGAATAGCAGTGCCCTGGCTCGCCCGTGGCCGGCAGCTCGCAGCCGGTCAGGTGCGCCATCAGCTCCTCGTCGAAGTCGAAATAAACGACGTCGTCGCGGCCGAGCAGGTTGCCAGCTTCGAGCGCTCCTTCATACGTGCTGTTGCCGCAGTCCTTGCCCGGGGTCTCGATTGCGCGGCAGGTCAACACCCACGTTCCATCCTCGACCGTCAGCGTCCACGTCCCCGTCCAGCCCGCTCCGTTGTCTACGCCAGCTGCTCTCAGATCATCAAGCCGGATCTCGCTTCGGTACTGGCCGTCCGGCAGCGACGACACCTCGTCCGGCACCTCGGCGAGCGGGTCTTCGTCGGACTCCCCCATGCATTCCACCGGCACCTCCGGCATGTAGATGTCGGGATGCTCGTCAGCGATGGCCAGCACCTCGGTGAGAAGAGCGCGGTCGGCTTCCGAGGCTGACAACGCGTCGATGACCGGCTGCACCGCATGCCGCATGGCGGCGAGGTCATCGTCCGACGCCACCGCGAAGCGAACGCCCGCCTCGCAGGCCCGTGCGACGGCCGCCGATTCGTCGTAGTCGGCTGCCGAGGCTGCCGCCAGCGCGGCCGCGGTCGCGCGTTCCAACCAGCCGCGCTGCTCGTCGGTGAGCGCGTCGAGCCGCTCCTGCGACAGGGCCAGGACGTGGACCTTCGGCCACAGGACGACATTGGCCGTGGCGTACGGCACCTCTGTCGAGAAGTTCATCGCGTAGACGCCGATCCCGGTCTCGATGCCCTGCAGCCGTCCGCCGGCGACCTCTTCGTGCCAGCCGAAGCTCAGATCCCGGGCCGTTCCGCCCAGCGCTTCGATTGTGCTGGACTGGATAGGCGAGTTGTACGAACGAAATGCGATTCCTTCCCAGTCGTCCGGCCGGCGCAGGAAGCCATCGGCGGCGAAGGGTCGCCGTAGATCGCCGGCTACCAGCCCCAGGCCAGCGATGCCCGTCCCATCGAGCGCCGACAGAGCCTGCTCGGCAGCGGCTCCCGTGGCGAGCGCCTTGATCGCCTCGTAGCTGGTCAGCGTCAACGGCGCCTCGATGGCGGCGAGCCCATCGATGCCGGCTCGCGCGAACGCTCGTGTGGATGGCCAGCCGCCATCGAGATCGCCAGAGGCGATGGCCTGGACCAAGCGAGATTCGGCGTCGGGCGCGCCCTCCCCGTAGGCGTACGTGACCTCGACGCGGAAGGCGCCGCCCGACTCGGACTCGAGCGCGTCGACGAACGCGCGCACCCCGGGGATCTCAGGAGCGCTCTCACCGTCGAACGTCGCGAACCTGAGGACGACGGTGGGTGAGCCGATCCTGTCGCCGCCAGGCCCCGCGGGCGGCTGCGATCCGCAGGCGGCAAGCGCCACCGCGGCGACGACGAGCATGGCGGCGAGGCGGATGAAGGTGCGCATGATCCTGCTCCCAGTGTGATGGACAGACGCCACGCTATCCATCCCCCTGAGCAGCACCAGCGAGTTTCTCCCGTGCACGGATGTGGAAAACACTGCCCCCGCGGGTCACAATCCGCAAATGACAGCGGGTGGGGACACCGCCTGGCTCCGCGGGATGGTGCTCGCTGGTGCTGGGACGGCGGCGCTCGCCCTGTCCGTCAGCGGGCTTGCCCTCTCCGGGCAGGGTCTTGACCTGGCCCCGGGATTCCCTGCTTGGCTTGCGCTGTTCGGATTCGCAGGATTGGTTGCGATGGCGGCGGCGACATGGGTCGTGCTCGCGGAGCGGCCCGGGGTGGCGACCGGGCTGTCGGTATCGCTCGTCGGCCTGGCGGTCCCATCCTGGGCGGCGTGGGATTGGATGCCCGTGGCTATGCTCCCGATTCTCCACGCAGCGGCACCCTTGGCGGTGGCCGGGGCAGCACATGTTGGCCTCGGATGGTCGCGACGCGCAGGTCAGCCGCGCTTCCTGGCGCTCGTGTACGTCCTCGCCGCTGCCGCCTCCGTGCTCACGATGGTCGGGTATGACCCGTTCGCCGACCCCGGCTGCGCGTTCACCTGCGCCGATGCCGACCCAATCGCCGGGTCGCTGGTCACGACGCGCGTGACGATCACCGCGGCCGCCGCATTTCTCTCCGCCGCAGCCGCCGTTTTCGCCTGGTATCTCGCCGCACAGCGGCGAGATCCGCTGGTCGTGCGGCTGGGCACGCTGGCCGCCGTCGCATTGCTGGTCGCGGGCTGGGATGCTCGCGCCTTGTGGTGGGCGGACGGCGTCCTTCCCGTGACGCTCGTCGCATCACGGGCGGTGGCAGCGCTCCTTCTCGCAGCCGCGGTCCTCATCTCGGTGTGGCTCGTGCGAAGGAACCGCATCGCTGCTGAGCGGCTCATCGCGCAGCTGAATGCCGCGCACCCCGCCGCCGGCCCGATGCACATCGGGCATGCCGTCGAATTCTCCATGCCCGATGAGAATCGCTGGGTAGATGCCGAAGGCCGCACGGTGCTGGCCGAGATGATGCGCGAGGGCGCTGTCGCGCTCGACGTGGACGGCACCTCCACCGTTCGCGTGTGGCTCGACCGCGGGGCCTCCGCGCCGACCTTCGACGCGATCAGTCCGGCCGCGCGTGTCGCACTCGCCAACGCCAGGTTGAGCGCAGTGATCAAGGCCCGCGTGGCGGACGTTCAGGGGTCCCGACGCCGGATCGTCCGCGCCTCGCACGCCGAGCGCCACCGAATCGCGCGGGACCTGCACGATGGAGCGCAGCAGCGGCTCATCGCCGCCTCGCTCCACCTCCGCGTCGCGGAGAACCACTTCCCCTCCGCGGTGGCGTGGGAGCAGGCGCGGACTGCCATAGGCGAGGCCCTCGAGCGACTTCGAGGGCTGGCGTACGGCCTGCTGCCGGGTGACCTGCCCACCGAGGGCCTCCGAACGATTCTCAGCGACCTTGTGCGTGAATCGTCGGTAGACGCGGATCTGGAGATGCCCGACATCGAGGTTGACGACGACGTTGCCATCGCTCTCCATGCTGCCGTGAAGAGCGTCCTGGCGCACGCCGGCATCGTGCACGCGCGCGACGTCCTTGTGAAGGTTGTCCGGCCGGACCCGGAGCGGATCGGCCTCCGGATCGAGGTGCGCGGATCGGTGGGGCTGGACGAGTGGGAGGCGACAGCGGTCGCCGATCATATCGGCGCGGTCGGCGGAAGCACGTCCGTAAGCGGCAGTCCGGAGCATCTGCTCCTTACAGCGGAGCTGCCATGCGTGTCGTGATCGCCGACGACCTGATGCTGCTGCGGTCCGGCCTCGCACGACTGCTCGGCGAAGCGGGCGTGGACGTGGTGGCCGAGGCCGGCGATGGCGAAGCGCTGCTGCGAGCGGTGGGCCGCTTCGATCCAGATGCTGCCATCGTCGACATCCGGATGCCTCCCACGCATACCGACGAAGGCATCCAGGCGGCGCACCGTATCCGCTCCGAGCACCCGCGCACTGCCGTCGTCCTGCTCAGCCAGTACCTCGAGCCCCGCTACGCCGAGCGCCTCTTCGCCGACCAGCCGCGCTCGCTGGGGTACCTCCTCAAGGAGCGGGTGTCGAACATCGCCGTCCTGACCGATGCCCTGCAGCGAGTGGCGGAGGGCGAGTGCGTCATCGATCCGACGATCGTCGCCCGCCTCATGGGACGCAGGCGCTCCGACTCACCGCTGGATCGGCTGACTGCTCGGGAGCGCGAGGTTCTGGGCCTCATGGCCGAGGGTCGCTCGAACGCGGGCATCGCCGGTCAGCTGGGGATTAGCGAGCGAACGGTCGAGGCGGCGTGCGCCCAAATCTTCCAGAAGCTCGACCTGACGCAGTCACCGGATGAAAACCGTCGCGTGCTCGCCGTTCTGGAATTGCTCCGTATGTGAATCGGCCGAGCAGGTCCGGTTCCTAGCGTTCAACGATCTTCCAGAAGGAGTCCTTCCGGGTGACGAGGCCGTCGCGGAAGGTCCACAGGTCGCAGCCGCGGACCTCGAGGCGGACGCCATCGGCGGTGGTGCCGGCCAGTTTCCACTCAGATGCGCCGCGGTCGCCGGCGACGAAGTGGCGGTACGCTTGAGCGCCGGAACCGACAGGCGCGAACGTCCGCCGACCTGCGTCGCGCTCGCGCAGAATGCTGGAAAGGCCTGCGGTCACGGGTGAGCAGGTGAACCGAGCAGGCCAGCGACGGCTGCATGGACCGCCGTCGGCTGCTCGAGGAACGAGAAGTGGCCGCAGTCGGGGACGATCTCGAGGCGGCTGGCGGGGATGGCCTCGGCGATCTCGCCCGCGATGGCCACCGGGATGAACTCGCGGTCGCCGGTGAGGACCAGGGTGGGGATCTCGAGGTCGCGAAGCGCTGGGAGCAGGTCGTAGTCCTCACGATTCCAGGTGAGATCGTAGAGGCGGTTTTCGATGGCGCGGGCCGCGATGATGCCCTCGGGCCGGAACCATCGCCGAAACCGGGCGATCGTCTCCTCGAGCTGCTCCGGTCGAGCGAGGGCCAGCGCGAAGTGCAGCCGGAGGAACTCGGCCTCCACGTCGATGTCGCCAGCCCGGAAGTCGGGATCGGCGCGAAGCGCGGCCATCCTGGCCTGAACCTCCGGCGGGCGGACGGTCGCGAAGTGCTCCTGGAGCCGGCGGATGGCTGCTTGCGAGGCAGGCGCCGGGTTCAGCAGGGCGAGATGGGACACGCGGTCGGGGTGGCGGAGGGCGTACTCGAGCGACAACAGCGTTCCCCACGAGTGACCGAGGATGGCGATCCGGTCCGATCCGAGCCAGCCCCGAACGGCGTCGAGGTCGGCGATCTCGCTCGCGAGGGTGATGTCGGCGGCGTCCTCACCTGAGTACGAGCGACCCCGACCCCGCTGGTCGTAGTACACGAGGCGACCGAGGTCGCGCAGCCGATCGAGCTCGGGCAGCAAATAGGAGTGGTCGAAGTCGGGTCCGCCGTGCACGACGACGATGGGGCGCCCGACCCCGACCGTGCGCACGAAGAGCCGCCCACGTTCCACCGGGATGAAGGTTTCGAGGGAAGCCGCGTCGGGGAGTGCGTCAGGTGCGCGGCCGCCCATGCGGGAACTCTAGAGCCTCGGTCCAGCGGCCGCGGACGCCGGCGGAAGGCCACTTCGTTTGCTCAACACGGAGCGGAGGGTGGGCGGCGACGATGTCTCCCCTTGCGATCCTCCCGAGGCAGGGTAGGATCGGTGCACCTGCGCACCGCGGTCGCCCCACCCCGCCTTGGGACTCATTCGCACCGATGTCAATCGACGTGCTGAGCCGGAACAACGTCACCGTCACCGGGCGGGGGAGCCAACCCATGCTTTTCGCGCACGGCTTCGGGTGCGACCAGAACATGTGGCGCTTCGTCGCGCCCGCCTTCGAGGACGACTACCGCGTCGTGCTGTTCGACTACGGAGGCCACGGGAAGTCGGACCGCGCTGCCTACGACGCGCAGCGCTACGCCACGCTGGACGGCTTTGCGCAGGACATCCTCGATGTCGTGCACGCGCTGGACCTGCACGACGTGATCCTCGTCGGCCACTCGGTCAGCAGCATCATCGGGGTGCTTGCCGTCAACCGCGAGCCGGACCGCTTCGAGCGCGTCATCATGGTGGGACCCTCGCCGCGCTACCTCAACGACCCGCCGGAGTACGTCGGCGGCTTCGAGCGCGCGGACATCGAGGGGCTGCTGGACGTGATGGACAAGAATTACATCGGCTGGGCGGGCTCGCTTGCGCCCATCGTGGCGGGGAACCCGGATCGGCCGGAGCTCGGCCAGGAGCTCAACGAGTCGTTCTGCTCGACCGATCCGATCGTGGCTCGCCAGTTCGCACGCGCCACGTTCCTGGGCGACAACCGCGGCGACCTCGAGACCCTGCGGGTCCCCGCGCTGGTGCTCCAGTGCACTGATGACGCCATCGCCCCCCAGGGCGTCGGCGAGTACGTTGCCCGGGTTACGCCGCGCAGCACCTTCCGCCAGCTGCGCGCCACGGGCCACTGCCCCCACATGAGCCACCCGGAGGAGACGATTGTCGCCATTCGCGACTACCTCGCGGGAGCCCCCGCTGCCTGACGACGCGCCGATGGGCATGGATCCACTCCTTGATAGCGCGCCGGCCGGCTTCCTCACCGTGGACGCCTCGGGGACGGTCAGGCAGGCGAACGCCACTATCGCGGCCATGGCCGGACGCCGGCGCGGCGAGCTGGTGGGACGGCACATCGACGAGCTCCTGGCCCCGCCGGGGAGGATCTTCTTCAGCACCCACGTCTTCCCGCTGCTGCGCGTGCAGGGCCTGGCCGAGGAGATCTACCTCGCGATGCGATCGGCGGATGACAGCGAGGTACCGATGCTCCTCAATGGACGCGCGCGCGATGCCGAGGGCGAGCTCCTTTTCGATCTGGTCGTGGTCCCCATGAGGCAGCGCAACGTGCTGGAGACGGAGCTGATCGCGGCCCGCAACGCCGCGCAGGAGGCGGTGGCAGCCAAGGACCGCTTCGTTTCGATCCTGACGCACGAGCTGCGGTCACCCCTCACCGGCGTCATCGGGTACGCCGATCTGCTGCTGCGGGGCTCGCGCGGGCCGCTGACCGAAGGGCAACAGGCTTACGTCCAGCGCATACGCGATGCCGCGGATTACCAGGTGACGCTGATCGACGACATCCTCGATTTCACCGCGGCGGGCAGTGACCGCCAGCTGGTCGCGGGCGCGCTGCCGCTCGAGGGTGTGTTGCAGCGTGCGGAGTCGATCCTGGCCGTGCGCGCCAGCGAGGAGGGGCGCCCGCTCGAACGCTCGCCGCGGCCGGCTCCCGGCAGCGTGGCGGGTGACGGGGCCGCCATCCAGCAGATCCTCCTCAACCTGGGCACGAACGCCCTGAAGTACGGCCGCGTGGGCACGCCCATCCGGATCAAGGTTCACGAGGCGGAGGGCCGGGTCCGCATCTCCGTCTCGGATGAGGGCGACGGCATCCCGCCCGACCAGCTCGAGCGCATCTTCGAGCCGTTCGTGCGGCTGGTGCCGTCGGAGGATCAGGCGCGTGGAATCGGCCTGGGGCTCGCCATCAGCCGAGACCTCGCACGGGGCATGGGAGGGGATATCACGGTCACGAGCACGCCCGGCACGGGCTCTACCTTCGTCCTCGATCTGCCGGCGGCCTGAGCCGGATCGCCCGCGCCGTGCTTGGGCTAGGACACCGGAAAGCCAATCGGACTACACCCTTACGATTGCGACAGCGGGCTATGCCGAAGGGACGCGCCTGCTGAGCATGCGCAACGGGCCGGTACCTTTCCCTGGAGCAAGCTCGGCGCGTAAGAGGGGCACCCTGGCGTCGGGGTTCGCGCCGCAGCCGCGGACCTCGAGGCGGACGCCACCGGTTGGGCTGTACCGCGATCGGCTGAAACGCTAGGCTCCAACCTCATGGCCGAACGACCGAGCGGCACCGTCACCTGCCTGCGCCATCGACGGGGGATGAATCCGGGCAGAATAGGCCGCGCCGCGGCCCGCGGCACCCAGCAGCGGTGCCCGAGGGATCCCGAATGCCCTTGACAAGCGCCCCCACGCGAGTCCACCCGTGAGCACGCAATCCGAGCTCGTGGCCGCGCGGAAGCGGATCGGGGAGCTCGAGGCCCGCGAGGCCTCGCACGCGCGCGCCGAAAAGGTCCTGTCCGCCCTGCAGCGCATCGCCGAGACCGCGAGCGCGGCGCAGGACATGCCGACCTTCTACGCCAGGATCCACGAGATCGTCGGCGAGCTGATGTATGCCGACAACTTCTACATCGCGCTCCACGACGAGGTCCATCAGCAGATCAACTTCCCCTACTTCCGAGACGAGGTGGACACCGAGATCCCCGATCCGAACACCTGGACCCCGTTCGGCGTCGGGACGGCGAGCGGGACAACGGCCTACCTGCTGCGCCACGGAGAGCCGCGATTCTTCGTCG
>JAPSGM010000413.1 GCA_031177555.1 Chloroflexota bacterium | reverse complement strand
ATGAAGTCAGCGAGGCAGTCGGCATAGTCGCGGGCCTCGAACCCCTGAGGCGGATCGGAGGAGCCACCGAAACCGGGCGCGTCCCAGGCCACCACGGTGAACTCGCTGGACAAGCCATCGAGCTGACGCCGCCACTCCCGGCTGTCGCTGAAGGCGCCGTGCAGTAGGACCAGCAGGGGACCGTGGCCGGCCCGCCGGTAGGCGATCCGGAGCCCGCCGACGTCGACGTCATCCATGTCCTGGCGCATCGGGGCTATCCTGGCCGGACGCCCGGCACCAGCAGCAGCCCGATCACCACGACGCTGATTACCGTCCCCGGGATCAGGTACCAGAGGCTTCCTACTGCGGCGATCAGCATCGCCAGCCACGCCCAAGGTAGCGCCGCCGCGAACGCCACGACGATCAGCAGCCACACCGCTCCGTAGCCCACGAAGATCGACTTCATGATCGTGGAGCGCGGTTCCAGTCCGATGGCGCCGACGAGCCTGGCCCATGGGCCCAGCTGCCCGGCGTACGGACCGCCCTTCGGCGTGACGTAGTCGCCCACGATGAGCGCCCGTACCCCATCGAACAGCATGTAGCCACCCTGGAGCGCCGCCAGCGCAAACACGACCCAACGCAGCCAGGTCACGCGTCTAGCTTCACCGAAGGCGGATCTTCCGGCCAGCCTCCAGAGCGCTGACCTCATGACGCCCAGGGTGGCGCCCGCTCCTCCAGCACAGTCCCGTCCGGCCGCCGGAACACCGGCCGTCCGTCCTCCAGTGCCAGACTGAACCCGCCCCGGCGGTGCACCATCCCGTGGTGCCGCCGGCACAGCAGCACGAGGTTCGGCACGGCGGTCGGTCCCCCGTCGGCCCAGTGGACCACAGCTTCCTGGAGGACGTCCGCGCGGAGCACGGTTCCTCATCCCGGATGGTCGCTAGCATCGGACGCGATGGCAGAGCTCACCGAGCGCATCCGCGAGTACTGGGACCGGGACGCCGAGACCTACGACCGGAGCCCGTCCCACGCCCTCACCGATCCGGTGGAGGCGGCGGCATGGGCGGCCGCGATCCGGCGGAAGCTGCCACCGCCACCCGCACGCGTCCTCGAGGCGGGCGCGGGCACGGGCGCGGTAACCGCGGTGCTGGCCGACCTCGGTTACCGCGTGACAGCCCTCGATATCTCCGGGGCGATGCTGGCCCGGGCTCGCGTCAAGCTGGCTCACGCCGATGTCGAATTCGTCGTCGCGCCGGCCGACGCCCCGCCCGCCGGCCCCTTCCATGCCGTGGTGGAGCGGAACTCGCTGTGGACGAACCCCGACCCGGTCTCCACGCTGGCCGCCTGGCGCGAGGTGACCGAGCCGGGGGGACGCCTGCTGGTCATGGAGGCCCTCCACACCCGTAGGTCGGGCCTGCGCGAGATGGGGGGAGGGGCCGCGCGGTGGCTCCTGGGACTCCCTCACGAGCACCACGCGCCGCTGGACCCCGACGTCCGGGCCGCCCTCCCGCTGGCGGGCCTCCGGACGCCGGAACCCCTGGTGGCGGCGATCCGGCGAGCCGGATGGCGGGGCCTCCGC
>JAPSGM010000209.1 GCA_031177555.1 Chloroflexota bacterium | reverse complement strand
GAGGGGGCGGAGGCGGTGCACGTGGGCGACTCGCTCGACAACGACATCGAGGGCGCCCGCGCCGTCGGGATCCGCGCCATCCTCGTCCAGCGGGACGGCGATCCGCCGGCGGGTGTCGAGGCGGTCCGCTCGCTCACAGAGCTCCCCGCCCTAGTCTGAGGGTCATGGAGAGCGCCGTCTCGCCGCCGCCGCATCCCCCGGAGCTGCCCGAGGACGCCCGGCCGCGCTGGCCCTGGTGGTACGGGCCGGTGGCCTTTCTCGCTGGAGCGGTGAGCGGCTTGCTCGCAGCCGGAATCGCGTGGGCGGCGCTGGGCGTGGACGATCCGGGCGAGTCTCCCGGGGCGATAATCGTCGGGACGCTGCTGCTGGACGGGTCGCTGGTAGCGGTGGCGCTCCTGTTCGCGTCGTTCGTCCGGCGCCCGCGGTCGTGGCACTTCGGGCTACGTCGCACGCCGTTCTGGCCGGCCGTCGGCTGGGCGGCGCTCGGTCTCCTCACCTTCTACGTGCTCGCGGCGATCTACTCGGTTGCGGTCCAGCCCGACGTCGAGCAGAACGTGGCAGAGGACCTCGGGGCCGACGAGAGCACCATCGGCCTGATCGCGGCCGGGTTCATGATCATCTGCGTCGCGCCGTTCGCGGAGGAGTTCTTCTTCCGCGGGTTCTTCTACGGGGCGCTGCGGACCAAGTTCTCGGTGGCGGTGGCGGCGATCATCGACGGCCTCCTCTTCGGACTGATCCACTTCGAGGGCGGCTCGGACGGACTGCTGATCGTGCCGCCGCTGGCGATGTTGGGCGTGATCTTCTGCCTGGTCTACGAGCAGACGCGGTCGCTCTATCCGGTGGTGGCGCTCCACTCGATCAACAACTCGGTCGCCTACGCGGTCCAAGCCGATGGCGGGGCGGTCTCCGCCGTCTTAGGGGCGCTTATGCTCGTGGCGTGCGCCGTGGTGCCGCGTTTCACACGACCGGCTCCGGCTCCCGTGGCATAGTGGTGGCCTCATGAACGCACGCCTGGCTGCTCTGATCGGCGCCGGCCTGCTGGCGCTAGGAGCCGGCCCGGCTTATGCCCAGGAGCCGCCGGCGCCCGCTGCCGGCAGCGCCGTAGCGCCCGCCGAGAATCCGCCCGCGGGCGCTGCCGAGAACCCAGCGGCGGCCCCCGGCGCGGCCTCCTTCGGCCTGCGGGGCGGCATCGCCACGAAGAGGATGCGCTACTACGCGCCCTCGCAGCAGGTCGTGGTGCGAGGGCGGGTGGCGCCGGCCGTGCCGGGTGAGGTGCTGACCCTGTACGCGATCCGCGGCAAGAAGGCCAGCAAGAAGGTGCGGCGGCGGGTCGGCGAGGGCGGCCGCTTCGAGTTCCGCTTCAGGGTCGGCGGTCCGGGCGCGCTGCGGCTCGTCGTGAAGCATCGGGACAGTGGCGCCCAGCAGGCGTTCCGGACGAAGAGCCGTCGGATCACGGTCGCCGACTGGCAGGCCGGCGCCGGCGAGCGCGGCGTGAAGGTGCTGCTGCTCCAGCGGGCGCTCCTTCGCGAGGGGTTCGCCACCCCGGTGACCGGCTACTACGACGACGGCACCGCACGCGGGGTGCTCGCCTTCCGCAAGACCAATGGGCTGGGCCGCGACGGCTACGCGACCAAGGACGTCTTCGCGATGCTCCTGCGCGGCCAGGGCGCGTTCAAGCTGCGCCACCCGAGGGCGGGCAAGCACGTGGAGTTCGACTGGTCGCGGCAGGTGCTGGTCCTGGCACGCGGCGGCAAGCCGTACCGGACCTACCACACCTCGTCGGGCGCGCCGGCGACGCCCACCGTGTTCGGCCGCTACCGCTTCTACCTGAAGACGCCCGGCACCAACTCGAAGGGGATGGTGCACTCGTCCTACTTCATCGGGGGCTACGCGATCCACGGCTACGCCTCCGTGCCGAACTACCCGGCGAGCCACGGCTGCCTACGGGTGCCGATCCCGAACGCCGTGTCGATCTTCAACTGGATCGACATCGGCGATCCGATCTTCACTTACCGCTAGGCCGCGCGCCCGCGAGATAGGGGCGCGGGGGGCCCCCCCCGGATGGACGGGGCCTCCGCTGGTTCCCCCTCTCGCCGTGGGCCCGCGCGGAGCGCGGGCCGGCTCGGCGGTCTTACTGGGCCGGCACGCCGCCCGTAGCCGAAGTGGTCGCGGCGGCGGCCGCGGTGGCGTCGGCCTCGGCTGGTGCCGGCGCGGCCTCGACCGGAGCGGGCTCGGCCGGGACCGGTGTGGGGGCCGGTGCCGGAGCCGCTTCGACCGGGGCCGGTGCGGCAGGGGCGGTCTCGACCGGAGCGGGCGCCGCCTCGACGGGCACCGGCGCCGCGGTGGGAGCAGGCGCGGCCTCCACCGGCGTGGGAGCCGGCGCCGGGGCGGGCGCTGCCTCAACCGGAACCGGCGTGGGGGCCGGGGCCGGCGCTGCCTCCACCGGTACCGGCGCAGGGGCCGGCGCGGTCTCCACCGGGGCGGGAGCCGGTGCCGGAGCCGGAGCCACCTCAACCGGCGTCGCGGCCGGCGCGGGCGCCGCCTCGACAGGCACCGGAGTCGCTGGGGCCGGAGCCGGAGCCGGCGCTTCCGCGGCCGCCAGCGCCTCGCTCGTCGGCGCCTGGGCACCCCCGGTCGGTGCGGGGGCGGCTTGCGTCGTCGGCGTCTGTCCCGTCATCGCCTCGGGCGTTCCGGGCGCTGCCGTTGGCGTCGTGGGCCCGACGGCTGCCTGCGCGGTCTGGGTCTGGCCCGCCACGAGCGCCTCGTTCGCCGCGGCCCCGCTGCCCGATGCGGTCAACGTGGCCCGGGTGCTCGTCGTCGAGGTCGCCTTCGCCGTGGTAGTCGATGCCCCTGGGATCGTCGCTCCGTCCAGGTAGCCGCGCGGGTTCTGCGCCCCGCCGTTCACGCGGGTCTCGAAGTGCAGGTGCGGGCCGGTGCAGCTTCCGGTGCACCCGACGTAGCCGATCACCTGGCCCTGGCGGACCTGGGCGCCCTGGCTCGTCGCGAACCGCGACAGGTGCGCGTAACACGTCGAGAACGCGCTCGTGTGGGTGATGCAGACGATGTTGCCGTAGCCGTCCTGCGTCCCGGCCAGCGTCACGCTCCCGCACGCCGCCGCCCGCACGGCGGTCCCGGTGGGCGCGGCGATGTCGACCCCGTCGTGGTTGCGGCCCCAGCGCGGACCGAACTCGGACGTCACGGTTCCCGACACGGGCGAGGACACCGTGGACCCGCAGCTGCCGCTCACCGGCGTGGTCGTCACCTCCTGGCCGCCTCCCGTTGAGGGCGGGTCGGTCTGGCCGCCTGCCGGCGCGTCCTCGGCGTCCTCGCCGCCCACAGGCTCAGGGGTCTCAGCTGCCGCATCCTCGTTCGACCCGCCGAACAGCCCGTTGCCGGAGGACCGCTGCGCGGAGGTGGTGCTGGAACCCTGGGCCTGAAGCTCCAGCCGCCTTCCGGCCGCCTGCAGCTCCTGCTCGAGCCGATCCCTCACCTGCGGCGACACGTTCGACCCGCCCACGGCGGAGCCGCTGTCGAACAGCGAGCCCCACGTCGCGGGCCCCACGATGCCGTCCACCTGCAGGCCCGCCCGGGCCTGGTACTGCCGCACGGCGCTGTCGGTCTGCGGCCCGAAAACACCGTCGGCAGGCACGCCGAGCGCCTTCTGGACATGCGCCACCAGCGGTCCCTGGCTTCCGAGCTGAAGCGGAAGACCGCCCTCGCGAACCTCGATCGCGCGCTTGGATGACGTCTCGGCCGCGACGTCGGCCTGGACGTCGCCGGCCAGCTGCGCCATCGCCATCGGTGCGCCCGGCCCGGCCATCGTGGCCGCCGCGGCCGCTGCGGAGAGCCGCTTGCGCCGCTTGTGCTCGCGCCGGACACGCGGTGCGAGCGCACGGCGGAGCCGCGAGCGCGCGAGCGAGCGCTCCCAGAGCTCAGGTGTTGAAAGGT
>JAPSGM010000208.1 GCA_031177555.1 Chloroflexota bacterium | reverse complement strand
GGGGGGACCGATGACCTCATCGGCCCGGCGATCTTCTTCTGCTCTGACGCCTCGTCGTTCGTAACGGGCCAGGTTCTGGGCATCGACGGCGGACTGACCGCCACCCAATAGCCGCACGAAGGAGCACCACCCATGCAGCGGGTGACCGACAACGTCTGCACCGATACCACCCTGCGCGGCTGCAACCCCAGCTACGTGACGACGGGTGACGGCGTGGTCGTGATCGACACGCCGCAGCTGCCGACGCGGGCAGTGGCCATGCGCCAGGAGGCGGAGTCGCACGGGCCGATCAGGTACCTGGTCAACACCGAGCACCATGTCGACCACATCTTCGGCAACTACTACTTCAAGGGCGCCGGGACAGTGGTCAACCACCAGGGCCTGTACGACAACTTCATGGTGCTCACCCCGGACCTGGATCCGTACGAGTATGCCCACGAGGCCATCCCGACGGACGATCCGGAAGGCGAGGCCATCTTCCCCCCGCGCGACGAGTATTACGCTGATCCCAACAAGGGACGGATCGTGTTCACCGGCGACCTGACCCTACGCGTCGGCGAGCACACCTTCCGGCTGCTGCACACTCCCGGGCACACGCCGGGGCAGCTGGCCGTCCACGTCCCCGAGGAGCGCGTGGTGTTCACCGGCGACACGATCTTCAACGAGTGCCAGACCTGGCTAATGACCTCGAACGTTGAGGAGTGGCTGGCGGCGCTCGACCGGATCAAGGCGCTGGACGTGGACCACGTGGTCCCGGGCCACGGGCCGGTGACGACGCTGAAGTACCTGGACACACAGCGCTCGGTGCTGCTGGAGTGGAGGGCTGCCGTGGCGGCCGCGATCGCCAAGGGCTGGAGCCGAGAGGAAACGATCGCGCGCGTCAACTTCGCCGAGCGGTACCCAGTCGACATCGGGCAGGGATACATGATGGAGCATATTCAGACGCTGAATGCGGCGTCGCTCTACGACAAGCTTACGTCGGTGCCCGCCGGGAAGTGACCGCTCGGACCATGGAGGCCCTCGTAGTCGCCGAGCCGAACCGGCTCGAGATCCAGGAGGTCCCAGTTCCCCGGCCCGGAACCAACGAGGTGCTGGCCCGCGTGCGGGCCGTATCGATCTGCGGCACCGATGCGCACCTGGTGCGCGGTGACTATCCCGGATTCTGGCCACCGGCCTTTCCTTTCACGCCCGGCCACGAGTGGGCCGGCGAGATCGCGGAGCTGGGACCGGGTGCCGCTCGCTATGGCTGGCAGGTGGGCGATCGCGTGGCCGGCACCTCGCACGACGCGTGCGGCGTCTGCCAGAAGTGCGTCGAGGGGCGCTACAACCTGTGCGAGAACTACGGCCGCGAGGGGCTGCACCGCCAGTACGGACACAACTACCAGGGCGCCGACGCTACCTACGTCGTGCAGGGCGTGAAGACCATCTTTCGCTTACCCGACGGCCTCGGGTTCGACGAGGGGGCGCTGATCGATCCGGCTTCCATCGCGCTGCACGTCGCCAATCGTGGTGGCGTCAGCCCCGGCGACACGGTGGCCATCACCGGCGCCGGCGCCATCGGCCTGCTCGGCGGCGACGCGGCGCTCATCCGCGGAGCCGGCCGGGTCATCGTCATCGGCAGGGGGCTACGGCTGGGCAAGGCGGCGGCGCTGGGCTTCGAGACGGTCGATGCGCTGGCCGCGGACCCAGTGGCGGCTGTGCGAGAGCTGACCGACGGGCTCGGCGCCGACGTGGTGCTGGAGTGCGCCGGCGTACCCGAGACGGTGCAGTGGGGCCTGGGCACGCTGCGGCGCGGAGGCCGCTGCGCGGCGGTCGGCATCCCGACCGCCGGCGTCGAGATCCCCATGCAGCGGCTGGTGCTCGACGAGCTGGACCTGGTCGGCTCGCGAGCCTCGGCCGGGGAGATGCGGCGGGTCATGCCGCACGTCGCACAGGGCCGGATGCGGGTCGGCGAGATGATCACTCACCGCTTCCCCTTGCGCGACTACGCGCGCGCTATGTCCACCTTCAACGACCGCGACAGCGGCGCGATCAAGATCATCATCAATCCCTGAGCGCGCGGCTCATGCGCGCCTCATGCGCGCCTCATGCGCGCCCGGCCGCGACCTCGTCCGCGCGCGTACTGCCCGCCAGGTTGATCAGCTCCTCGTGCAGCTCGAACCAGACGCTGTGGTAGCTGTCGACGCGCGGCGAGGCTACGTACGCCGGATCGCCCTTGCGCGCCAGGCCGACAGCTCGCTCGAGGCGCTCGCGGTACTTTCCCAGGCGCACCAGCCGGCCCTCCAGCGGGCGCAGCCAGGCGAGGGCGTCGGCGTGCAGCGCATCCAGCCGGTCAAGAACGGCCCGGTCGTACTCCGCGTCGGAGTGGTCGTTGAGCCGCTGCTCGCCGTCGAGCACGCGCATCTGCCAGTCAGTGACGGCCTGCTTCATGCGCCCGTCGAGATCCAGGAAGGCGTCCAGAGCCGCGGAGGCCGACTCCGTGCCCCACGCCTCCCGGTCGGCTCCCACCAGCCTTGCGGCCACCGCCCTGCCGTCGGGGGTGAGCCTGAACGACCCGGCGGCCAACTCCACCAGGCCCTCCGCACCGAGCAGGTCGAGCAGCGACGTGGCCTGCTCGGTGGCGCAGAACAGGCAGGTGCCCAGTATCTCCGGGGTGGCGTAGCCCCTGATCAGCAGGGTGCGCAGCACGTCGTCGCGGGTGAGCTCGCCGGCCTCGACCGCCGGGAGGCCCTCGGCGTCCGGCGGCCCCGGGATCTCGATCCCCAGCTCGTCCGCCCAGGCGATGAGGGTCTCCGCCTCGGGTACCACGCGGCGCTCGTGGCTCACCGCCCCGGAGAGCACCTCGCCGGTCGCACCGTCGATGGTGACCACGTCCCCGGCCGCCAGGCGGCGCTGCCCGATGCTGACCGCCCGCTCCTCCACGGTGAGCTGCTCGGCCCCCACGACCGCGGGGACGCCCCAGCCGCGTGCGACGACCGCGGCGTGGCTTGCCAGGCCTCCGCTGGCGGTCAGGATCCCGGCCGCACGGGCGATCCCGTGCACGTCGTGGGGCGAGGTGTCGGACCGGACCAGGATGACGTCACGCCCCTCGTCGGCCGCCGCCACGGCGGCATCGGCGCTGGTGACGATCTCGCCACAGGCGATACCGGGCGACGCGCCGAGCCCGGTGGCAATGACCTCGCTCTCCGCCGGCCGCTCGCCGGGCACCATCGGCGGGTCGGCCAGGAGGTGAGCCACGCGTCGCACGGCCTCGCCGCGGTCGAGCGGGAAGGCATTGTCCTCGGCCATCTCCACGGCCATCCGCAGCGCCGCGTGTGGGCTGCGCTTGCCGACGCGCACCTGCAGCAGCCACAGCCTGCCGCCTTCGATGGTGAACTCGATGTCGCAAAGGTCGGCGTAGTGGCGCTCCAGTACCGCCGCGTGGCCACGCAGCTCGGCCGCGACCTCCGGCCGGCGCTCGTCCAGCGCGCTGATCGGATCGGTCCGATGGTCGCCGGCGACGACGTCCTCGCCCTGCGCGTTGAACATCACGTCGCCGTACGGGGTCGCCTCCCCGGTGGCCGGGTTGCGCGTGAAGAGCACGCCAGTGGCGGAGTCCGAGCCGCGGTTGCCGAAGACCATGGCCTGCACGGTGACCGCCGTGCCGAGGTCCTCGGGGATGCCCTCGTGGGCCCGATACGTCCGTGCGCGGTCGCTGTTCCACGAGCTGAATACCGCCTGGACGGCGCCGCGGAGCTGCTCCCAGGGATCCTCCGGGACGTCCGAGAGACCGACGACGGCGCGGTACATGGCGGTGAAGCGGGCGTGGCAATCGGCGGCGAAGGCCGGGTCGCCCGACGAGCGAGCCAGGCCCGCCGCGGTCGCGTCATTGAGGCCCAGGTTCAGGATGGTGTCCATCATCCCGGGCATCGACACGGGCGCACCTGACCGGACACTGACAAGCAGTGGAGCGTCCGG
>JAPSGM010000412.1 GCA_031177555.1 Chloroflexota bacterium | reverse complement strand
CCGGAGCTCACCGGCGTCCGCCTCCATCTCGGCGCGGTGCGCGGCGACCTCTAGCCGCGTCTCAGCAAGCGTTTCGCCCACGCGATGTCCTCCTTGACCGAGTCGATCGTTTCCTGCGGCGGCCCGAGGCGGACGCGCTGCACGCCGCGCATGACCAGGAGCGCCACCAGGCACAGCTGGATGACGAACACGAGGAGGGCCGCCAGCCAGGCGGCCGTGAAGCCCAGGTAGGCCGGGACCCCGAACGCGGCCGCGGCAACCAGCAGGCCGATGAGGACGCCCACGTTGATGGCGCGTGCCAGGGCGAAGCCGATCGCCAGCAGACCGAACACGGCAACTACGACGATGGCGGCGGCCAGGGGCGCGATGAGGTCGAAGAGCGCCACCACGGCCAGGACGATGGCAGCGTCGAGGCTGACCAGGGCCAGGAGCGCGAAGGCCGCGCCGATGCCCAGCAGGAGTGCGCCGACCTTCGTGTCGGCGATCATCTCGCCGATCTCCTGGCGGCCGCGGGTGAGCTCCAGCCGGCCGAGCTGCACGAAGCCGCCGACCAGACGGCGCGCGAGGCCGATCATCCTCTCCTGGCGCGGCTGGTCGGCTTGCGTCATCTCATCTCCGTGGGGATCGGGCGTCGAGGGGAGCGACGCTGCCCGGATTCTAGCAAGCGGCGGGCCGAACCCCGGCGGCGGGGGCAGGACCGGGAGGGCTCCGCTATCCTGTCGCGCCAAATGGCCAAGCGACGTACGTCGGGCATCCAGCGGCGCGGCCGCGCCAGCGAGGCGGCCATGAGCCGCCGCATCTCGCCGGGCGGGTCGACCGCAGGATCGGCGCTCGACCCGCGCCTGCTGCTGATCGGCGGCGTGCTGGTGGTGGGCCTGGTCATCCTGGTGGTGGTGCTCCTGTTCGGCGGGGGCGGCGGCCAGCGGGTCGGCCAGCGCGTGCCGAACGAGGGGGCGACGCACGTCGGACAGGGTGAGGCTCCCACCTACAGCTCGCGACCGGCGACCTCCGGCCCGCACTGGAACGTGGGCGGTGGCGTGGCGCCGATGAACTGGGGCGTGTACACCGCGCCAGTCCCGGAGCCGGCGGTGGTGCACAACCTGGAGCACGGCGGCATCGTCATCTGGTACCAGCCCGCGCAGACCAGCCAGGACGACGTGCAGGCGCTGACGAGCTACGTGGAGCAGCAGGTGCGCAGCGCCCGGTTCAAGGTGCTGCTCTCGCCGTGGGCCGGCGAGGACTTCGGGGCGCCCATCGCCGTCACCGCCTGGGACTGGAAGCTCTACCTCGACACCGCCGACCTGGACCAGGTGCGAGCCTTCGTGGACGACCACTACGGCGAAGGTCCGGAGCCGCAGGGCGGCCCCGGCCAGCCCGCCGTCTGAGGCTCCGCTTCGGTTGACCTGATCGACCGCCTCCGGCATCATCTCCGCGGGCGGCTAGCTCAACGGCAGAGCAAGTGACTCTTAATCACTAGGTTCAGGGTTCGAATCCCTGGCCGCTCACCAGCGCCTACTTGACCGAGACGACCTCGACGTCCCCCTGCCGGTCGGTGACGCGGA
>JAPSGM010000207.1 GCA_031177555.1 Chloroflexota bacterium | reverse complement strand
GCCACCTTCGCCGCCTTCCTGGCGCGCGCCTACGACTTCATCCGGATGGCGGCGGTGAGCCGCGCCAACATCGTGCTGGCCGGATCGCACGCCGGTGTCAGCATCGGCGAGGACGGGCCGTCGCAGATGGCCCTGGAGGACCTCGCCGCCTTCAGAGCCGTGCACGGCAGCACGGTGCTCTACCCATCGGACCCGAACCAGACGGCGGCCCTGATGCGCGAGATGGCGGATCGCGAGGGGATCGTCTTCCTGCGCACGACGCGCGAGAAGACGCCGGTGGTCTATGCGCCGGATGAGCCCTTCGCCATCGGTGGCAGCCGGGTCGTGCGCGGAACCGATGCCGACCGGGTCACCCTGGTCGGGGCGGGGATCACCCTGCACGAGGCCCTCCGGGCTGCCGACCGGCTCGCCGAGGAGGGGATCGCGGCCCGGGTCATCGACCTGTACTCCGTCAAGCCGGTGGACGCCGAGACGCTGCTGGCCGCCGGCCGCCAGACCGGGGCCATCGTGACCGTGGAGGACCACTTCCCGGAGGGCGGCCTGGGAGACGCCGTGCTGGAGGTCTTCGCCGAGGCACGCGATCGTCCCGCGATCCGCAAGCTGGCGGTGCGCATCATGACCGGCTCCGGCACGCCGGCCGAGCAGCTGGCCGCCGCCAGGATCGACGCCGACCACATCGCCGCCGCCGCTCGCGAGCTCGTCGCCACCAGGACGGCGGCCGGCGCGACCAGCTGAGAGAGGAGCCCGAGTCATGAACACGCTGCAGCGGCTGCACGCCGAACAGGACCAGAGCCCGTGGGTCGATTTCATCGACCGCGACCTGATCGCATCGGGCAGGCTGGCGGACCTCGTCGACTCCGGCATCCGCGGGCTGACCAGCAACCCGACCATCTTCGCCAAGGCCGTGGCCAGCGGCCAGTACGACGAGCTGATCCGTCGCGAGATCGAGGCCGGTGACGGCAGCCGCGAGATCTACGAGGCGATCGCGGTCAGCGACGTCGGCGACGCGGCCGACGTGCTGCGACGCATCTACGACGCCGAGGACACGGCGGACGGCTACGTCTCCATCGAGGTCGAGCCGGACCTCGCCGACGACTCCGACGCGACGCTCGAGCGCGCGCGCCACCTGTGGAGCCGCGTTGGGCGCCCCAACATCTTCGTCAAGATCCCGGCCACCCCGGCCGGGCTGCCGGCCATCGAGGCGGCCATCGCCGACGGCATCAACGTCAACGTCACGCTCATGTTCAGCGTAGACGTCTACCGCGACGTGGCGCGGGCCTACATCGCCGGGCTGCGTCGCCGCCACGAGGCGGGCGAGGACATCTCGCGGGTGGCATCGGTCGCCAGCTTCTTCGTCAGCCGGGTCGACACCAAGGTCGACAAGGCCCTGGCCGAGCTGGGGACCGATGAGGCCCTGGCCCTGCGCGGCCGCGCCGCCATCGCCAATGCCAAGATGGCCTACGCCGCCTACGGCGAGATCTTTGGCGGTCCCGAGTTCGCCGAGCTGCGCTCGGCCGGGGGCCGCGTTCAGCGCTGCCTGTGGGCCAGCACCTCGACCAAGAACCCCGACTACCGCGACGTCCTGTACGTGGAGGAGCTAATCGGTCCGGAGACGGTGGACACCATGCCGCCCGACACGATCGAGGCCTTCCTCGACCACGGCACGGTGGAGCGCACCCTAGACGCGGACCTCGACGGGGCGCGGGCGACGCTGCGGCGCCTCGAAGGGCTGGGGATCGGCATGGAGCGCGTGACCCAGGAGCTCATCGAGGAGGGCGTGGCGGCCTTCGCCAGGTCGTTCGACGAGCTGATCGAGACGATCGAGAGCCAGCGCAAGGCCCTCGCACCGGCATGACCCACGAGCCGCTCGAGGCCAAGGTTGCCGAGCGGCTCGCCCTCTGGGAGGAGGAGCGCGTCGCGGATCGCCTGTGGGCGCGCGACGGAACGCTGTGGAGCGCCTCCGGCAAGGACCCGGACGAGGTGGCGGGCTGGCTGGGCTGGCTCGACCTGCCGGACGAGATGGGAGGCCGCGTCGACGAGCTCGAACACCTCGCGCGTGACGTCCGGGCCGACGGCTACACCCGGGCCGCTGTGCTCGGCATGGGCGGGTCCAGCCTTGCCCCCGAGCTGTTCAGCCGGGCGTTCGGCGAGCCGGGCATGGAGCTGCGCATCCTGGACTCGACGCACCCCGATGCCGTGCGCGGTTTCCGGGAATGGGCGCAATCGGCACGCACCCTGTTCTGCGTCAGCAGCAAGTCGGGCTCGACCACCGAACCGAATGCCTTCCACGCGGCAATGTCCGACTTCGCCCCGGCGCTCGACTTCGTGGCGATCACGGACCCCGGCAGCTCGCTGGCGGACCTGGCGCGCGCACAGGAGTTCCGCGCCATCGTCGACGGGCGGCCCGATGTCGGCGGGCGCTACTCCGCGCTCTCGGCTTTCGGTTTGCTGCCCGCCGCCCTCGCAGGGATCGACCTCGGCCGCCTCCTCGCGTCCGCGGATTCCATGGCCGAGGCCTGCCGGCGCCCTGCCCGGGCGAATCCCGGCCTTCGGCTGGGCGCCTGGATGGGCGAGGCGGCTCGGTACGGGCGCGACAAGCTGACCGTCCTGACCTCGCCACGGCTTGTCAGCTTCGGTGACTGGGCGGAGCAGCTGATCGCCGAGAGCACGGGTAAGGCGGGGCTCGGAATCGTGCCGATCGTGGGGGAGCCGCTGCGCGATGCCCCCGACTATGCCGATGACCGCTGCTTCGTCCTGATCTCCACGGCACAGGAGCACGACACCGAGCGGGAGTCGCTGTCCGCGGCCGTCAAGGGGCTGGGGCACCCGGTCACGCGCATCGACCTGGAGGACGCCTACGCGCTGGGTGGCGAGTTCCTGCGCTGGGAGGTGGCAACGGCCGCCGCCGGGGTCGTGCTCGGCGTCGACCCGTTCGACCAACCGAACGTCCAGGAGAGCAAGGACGCCACCAGGCGGCTGCTGGACGCGTACGGTCGCGACGGAAGCCTCCCGGCGCCGGCCCCCAGCGTGGCTGAGCCGGGCGTCGCGGCCTTCGCCGACGTCGCCGTGCTCGGGGACGAGCCCGTGACCGTGGACGGGGCCCTGCGCGCCCTGCTCGAGACCGCCACGGCCGGTGACTACTGCGCGATCCTCGCCTACCTGCCCAGGGACCCGGACATCGACGCCGCGCTGCAGGAGGTGAGGGGCAGCATCGGTCGCGAGATCGGCCTTGCCACGGCGCTTGGGTTCGGGCCGCGCTTCCTGCATTCCACCGGCCAGCTGTACAAGGGCGGACCGCCGACCGGCATCTACCTGCAGATCACCGCCGAGCCGCGGCGCGACCTCCCGATCCCGGGCTGGGAGGAGACGTTCGGCACGCTGATCTCCGCCCAGGCGCTTGGCGACCTCGAATCGCTGCAGCAGCGCGGCCGGCGCGTGCTGCGCCTGCACTTCGGCCAGCCGGAGGACGTGCCCGGGCAGCTCGGGTCGCTCATGGCCCGCGCCCTGCCGGTGGCGACCCACGCCGAAACGCGTTGAACGCCTGACACGGAAGGAGGACCACGCGACGATGCAGATCGGGATTGCCGGCCTCGGCCGCATGGGCGCCGGGATGGCGCGCCGGCTGGCGCGCGGGGGCCACGACGTGGTCGCCTGGAACCGCACCGAATCGGTGGCGAGCGAGGTCGCGCGCGAGCCGGAGAACGCTGGCCGTATCACCGTGGCCGAGCCGATCGCGCGCTTCGGGGAGCTGATGGATGGCCCGCGTCACGTGATCATCAGCGTCCCGGCGGGGCAGGCGACCGACGACATGATCGAGCAGCTGGCCGGCATCCTCTCGCCCGGCGACGTCATCGTGGACGCCGGCAACTCGAACTTCCATGACTCGCAGCGCCGCGCCGCCGCCCTGGAGGAGCGCCGCCTGGAGTGGCTGGACATGGGCGTGTCCGGCGGCGTATGGGGCCTGCAGGTGGG
>JAPSGM010000411.1 GCA_031177555.1 Chloroflexota bacterium | reverse complement strand
ACCTGGCCGCCATGATCGGCGGCACCCGTCAGTCGGTGAATCGGCTGCTGGCCGACCTCATCGCCGATGGGCTGGTGCGGCTCGAGCACGAGCGGCTGGTCATCACCGACGTCTACGCCCTGGAGCGCCGCGCCGAGCGCTGAATCGCCCTCGCCGGCCGCCGGTGGGCTACTGGACGGCCGTGCCCGACCCCCAGCGCGTCAGCTCGGCATCCAGGTCGAGCGGCATGACCGTCGCCTGGTCGGCGAACTCGCCCCACGCCTCCCGCGGGACCTGCCACATCACCTCGAACTCGTTGCCATCCGGGTCGCGCCCGTACAGCGACTTCGAGACGCCGTGGTCGGAGGCACCGGTCAGCGCCCCCAGCTGGCGAAGGCGCTGCGCCATCTCGGCCAGGCCTTCGATCGTGTCGATCTGCCAGGCCAGGTGGTAGAGGCCCACCGAGCCGCGCGGCGGGCGGGCCGCCTGCGGACCGACCTCGAACAGGCCGAGGTCGTGGTGGTTGCCCCCCGATGGGGAGCGCATGAACGCCGCACGCATCCCCGGCGGACGGGTCAGCTCCTCGAAGCCGAACGCGCGCCGGTAGAAGTCTGCCGCGGCATCGGCGTCGCGGACGAACAGGACCGCGTGGTTCAGCCGCGTGACGGCCATGGCGTCAGCTCCCCTCCAGGCGCCACGCGGACTGCCACGCGCCGCCGACGTTCCCGGTCCCGATCACTGCTACTCGCATCGCTGCCTGACCTCCAGGATTGGTAGTTGCTACTGCAACTATCTCATGGAAGGGGATTTCCCGCAAGCCCTGGCGCAGGAGGCCGGCATACTTCGGATCAGCGCGGGGATGACCGGTGCCCGGCCGGCGAGGCCGAACCGGTGCTCCCCGTAACCGCTCTCTAGAATTGGGGCAGCCACACAAGGGACCGCACGTGTTCTACGTCCAGCGCGGCCAGGTGCCGCACAAGCGACACACCCAGTTCCGCCGGGACGACGGCACCCTCTACGCGGAAGAGCTCTTCGGCGTGGAAGGCTTTGCCGGGCGCAGCTCCCTGCTCTACCATTACACGCCGCCGACGCAGACGCACCAGATCGACGAACCCACGCCGCTCGCGTTGGAGCCGGCCGACCCTGAGGGGCGGCTGCCGCATCGGCACCGGCTGGTCAACACCAAGGGGCTGACGGCCAGCGGCGACGGGCTGTCGGGCCGCATCCCGCTCTTCTTCAACGCCGACGTCACGTTTGGCGTGGTCCTGCCCGCCGACCCGATGGCCGACTGCTACCGGAACGGGGTCGCCGACGAGATGTACTTCGTCCACACCGGATCGGGGACGCTGGAGACGATCTTCGGCCCGATTCCGTACGGGCCGGGCGACTACCTCGTGATTCCGATCGGGACGACCTACCGGCTGGTGCCCGACGGCAGCTCGGAGCAGCGCATGCTGTGGCTGGAGTGCTCATCGGAGATCGAGCCGCCCAGGCGCTACCGCAACGAGTACGGGCAGCTGCTCGAGCACTCGCCCTATTACCACCGCGACATCCGGCCGCCCGACGAGATGGCGCCGATGACCGATGCCGACGGCGA
>JAPSGM010000054.1 GCA_031177555.1 Chloroflexota bacterium | reverse complement strand
GCCGGTATCACCCAGATCGAGAGTCAGTGGCGCCCAGCCAGCGCGCGTGGTGACGCGGTACCGGACGTACCGGGACTGCGCCTCATCCCACCGGCATTCGAAGCGCACTTCGCCCCGATGCCACGGCAGTCGCCACACCAAACGTGGAATGACGACGGCCCATGATCCGAGGGTCGTGCCCATGAACCATACGCAGCGCCGACTGGTGCGCCGGTCGACGACATAGGCGCGGTAGTTGGTCTGGCCGAACGAGAATCGGAATTGCGGCAGACGGACGAACCGAAAGTCGCGGTCTTCGAATGGCACGACCGACACGAGGGCGCGTGGCCCGTCATCCGTTTCGATGCAATCGAGCTGGAATCGCTCGTGGACGTACGGACGAAGGCGCTCCGGCTCGACGGCATAGGTCACGATCGCGAAATTCCGGAGCGTTGAGGCCACATCGATGCCACCCAGATGCGGGCGGGTCTGTTCGCTCATCCGCCGCCCGTTGCACGGGCTCGCAGCTCGCGGAGGCGGTACCAGAGCGGATCGGTGACCAGGTCGTAGAGGCCGGGGTGGCGCAACGGAGTGCCGCCGAAGGTGCGCTTGAAGTCCGAGAAGCCCTTCCAGGCCGGGTCCGCATCGGGGTCGTCGGGCTCCACGACGCCCCACAGGTCGACGCTGCGGCAGCCGTCCGTGGCGAGCGCCTTCTGCATCGCGGCCATGACGGCGTGCGAGCCGTAGTTGTGCTTGTAACGCTCGTCGCGGAGGAGGGCGCCGTACAGGTAGTGGGCGCGGTCGCCGACGCGCGGGAAGGCCATGGTGGCGATGGGCGTGCCCTCGACCCGCGCGAGGCCCAGGTACCAGCCGCCGGAGGCGGCGAGCTCGGTGGCCAGCCGCGTCAGGAACTCGACCGAGCGCACCCGGAAGTCGGCCCGTTCGCCGGCACGGGCCAGCAGGTCGTGCAGGATCTCGATTTCGGAGGCATCGGGCTCGCGACCGATGCTGACCTTCGTCCCCTCCCGCTCCGCCCGGCGCATCAGCCGTCGCGCGTCGGCGTGCCACGACGCCTCCAGCTGCTCCCCGCCATCCAGAAGCTCGACGATGCGGGTGGTCGGCGCCTGCAGGTCCGGTCCCTTCCGGAGCCGATGCTCATCGGCCAGCGGCGTGAAGTCGAAGGCCTCGCCGGGCTCGGCTCGTGGGTCCATCTTGACCACGATCGCCCTCTCCTTGCGGGCCAGCGTGCGGAGCCCGTGGATGAGCCAGGCGAAGACGCGGTCGGCGTCCGGGGCGGATCGGTCCCAGACGGGGCCGTGGGGGACGTAGGCGACCCGGCGGCCGAAGCCGGCGGACCGCATCAGCACCTGGGCCACGCCGCGCAGCGTGCCGCCGTCCTCGACCAGGATGCGGATCGGCGACTCGCCGGCGAGGGCGGTGCAGGCGCCCCAGCTCCAGGCCTGCAGGATGTCGCCGTCGGGCCGGGACGCGACGAAGGCATCCCAGGCGGGCCGGTCGCTGTCGTCGGCGCGGCGCACGATCGGAGGCATCGGGCCAGAGGGTAGACGACGGCCGGACCGCAGCGTGTAGGCTCTTGCGCCGATGTCCACGCCGACCCAGCCATCAGCCCTGCCCTGGCACGATCCCGCGTGGCGCGCGGAGGCCGTCGCCTGGATCGACGGTGAGCTGGCCAGGCTGCGCATCCGGCGCAGCGGCGAGGTGGAGCAGCCCCACGCCTTCTGGTGGTCGACGGTCATGCGCGTCCCGACCGCCCGCGTCCCGACCGCCGAGGGCGTCGTCTGGTTCAAGGCCAGCCGGCCGGAGGGCGCCTTCGAGGCCCGGCTGACGCCGCTGCTGGGGTCGCTGTGGCCGGACCGGACCGTGGAGCTGCTGGCCGCCGATGCCGAGCGCGGCTGGACGCTGGCGCGGGACGCCGGGACCAGGCTGCGCGAGGTCGGCGACGGGCGCGTGGTCGAACACTGGGAGGAGCTGCTGCCCCGCTACGCGGAGATGCAGATCGGGATGGCCGGCCGCGTGGACGAGCTGGACCGCATAGGCGTGCCCAGCCTGCGCCTGGCGCAGCTGCCGGAGGAGCTGGGCGAGCTCCTCGACGAACCGGAGCTGCTGCTTGAGGGCGAGCAGGTCGGCGTGGACGCGGCGCAGCTGGCCCGCCTGCACGGCGAGCTGGCGGCGTTCGCCGATGCCTGCACGCGGCTGGCGGCGAGCGGCGTACCGGAGACGATCCAGCACGACGACCTGCACGACGGCAACGCCTTTCTGCGCGGCGAGGACCACGTCGTGTTCGACTGGGGCGACGCCTGCATCGCCCACCCGTTCCACAGCCTGGTGGTCGTCCTGCGTTCGCTCGCCTACCGCAACACGTGGCGACCGGGCGGCGGGGAGGTCACTCGCCTGCGCGACGCGTACCTCGAGCCATGGGGCGACAACGGGTCGCACGAGGAGCTGGTCGCGGCGGCGGAGCTGGCGCGGCGGACCGGGACCATCCAGCGCTCGCTGGCCTGGCGCCGGGTCCTGAAGGCCATGCCGCCCGCCATCCGAGCCGAGGACGTGGATTCGGTGCCGTACGGCCTGCGGCTCTACCTCTTCGACGGGCCGTGGGGCACCTGGGACGACGGCAGCTTCTAGGCCGCCCACCGGCGGCTACTGCGCCTCGCTCTCCGCGATGCGGGCGTGGAGCAGGCGGCGCACGAGGTCATCGGGGATCGGGCTGTCCGGCGTGAAGTGGACGGTCCCCTTCGCGGTGCGGAAGCCCGCGAGCTCCTTCGCGTGCGCCTGCATGACCTCCGGGCTCTGGACGTAGAACGAGCAGTGGTCCTTCGCCGCCCCGAAGCTGACGAACGGGCGTCCGTTCAGCCGGAATGCCGGCACGCCGTAGGCGATGGCCTCGGTCGCGGCCGGAGCAGCATCGCGGATCACCTGCCGCAGGTGCTTCAGGGCGTTGCGCTGGTCCTCGGGTACGCCTGCCAGGAACTCGTCGATCGTCGTGGCCATCGGTTCACCTCCGCAACTTCAGACGACCGTCGGGGACGTGGCTCATCGCCGGGGTCTTGCGGGCTCTCTGGTGCGGGTTCGCCAGCCACTGGCGGTAACTCCGACGATCGCGGTGGAACGTCGCGAAGTTCGCCAGCGGCTGACGGAAATCGCGAAGGAATCGGTCCTGGAGCCTGCCTCGGCGGCGAATCGTCCGAGATACCGCCAGCCGCTGGCTGATGCCCCCCGAGCGCCGGCCATCCGCCAGCGCCTGACTTGAAACGGCGACGAACCAATCCCGATGCAACCGCACCCCAGCCCCTTGGTGACCTCGGCCTCCGCCCCGCCGGCACCCGGACTTCACTCGTCGCTGCCGGCCAGACGGCGCCCCATCAGCCGCAGGCGGGTCCGCTGCGCGACGCCGTAGGCCGGCAGCAGCACCCGCAGCGCGGCGTCCTCGGCCGGGCGCAGCGGCAGGTCGCGAGCTCCCACGTAGTCGACCTGCCGGCCGCCGAAGCCCTCCTTGAACTGGGCGATGCCGCCGGTGGCCAGGCCCCACAGGTCGTAGACGGCCAGGCCCTCCCGCTTGAAGCCGATGACCGACTCCCACTTCACTAGGTAGTTGGCGCGCGTCTCGGCGCCGGCGTCGGTCATGCCGCCGAAGGCCTCGGCGGCCCGATCGCCGCACACGAAGTGGAACAGCGTCGCCAGCCGCTCGCCGTCGCGGCTGGCGAAGGCCAGGCGGGCGTGGCCGGTCGGGGCGAAGAGGGCCCAGACCCGCTCGTAGTAGTGGCGCGCGCGAGCGACGAACCCGGCCCGCTGCGCCGTGTGCGTGTAGATCCGGTAGAAGTCGTCCAGGGCGGCCCGCACGGTCATGGGCTCGGCCGAGACGTCCACGCGCTCGGCCACGATCCCGGCACGCTCGGCCTTGCTGACGTACTGGCGGTGCTTGCGCTTCATCCCGGCGCGCAGCTCATCCTCGGATGCCTTGAGCTCGATGACGCGCGTGCGGGGCGGCTGGACCTTTGCGGCCACGCGCCAGGGTGGCGCGAGCAGGGTCGCGCCCAGACGCGACTCCGGGGTGGCCTCGGGGTCGACCTTGACGGTGGCCACGCCCTCGGTGCGCGCCAGCGAGCGGAGCGCGGCGAAGAGCGCGTCGCGCACGGCCGCCTCGTCCAGCTGCCCCACCGGGCCGCGCGGCACGTAGGCGAGCCGCCAGCCCAGCGCCGGCACCCGGCGCAGCAGCACCTGCGCGACGGCGAGCGGCGCCCGGGACGGTTCCTCGCCGACCGCGATGCGGAGCGGCTCCCATCCCAAGGGCTCGCGCAGCTCGCCCCACTCCCACAGCTGCGGGAAGGAGCGGTACGGCGCCGACTCGACGAACGCGTTCCAGGCCCGGCGGTCGGTGACCCGCCACGCGCGCAGCTCACTCACCGCCTGCTCCGTGCCCGGCGGCCCGCAGGGCGCGACGCGCCTGCCCCTTCTCGTCCCAGGGGCGGCCCTCCGTGCCGTAGATGATCGACTGCTCGTGTCCCTTGCCGGCAAGCAGGATGGCGTCGCCCTCGCGCGCGAGGCCGACGGCGTGCGCGATGGCGGCCGGGCGGTCATCGATGACGAACAGGTCCTCGCCGTCACGGGCCCCGGCGGAACGGGCGCCCTCGGCGATCTGCTCGTTGATGGCGCGCGAGTCCTCCAGCCGCGGGTCCTCGTCGGTGACCACCACCACGTCGGCCAGCTCGGCGGCCGCGCGCCCCATCGGTGCGCGCTTGGTGGGATCGCGCTCCCCCGCCGACCCGACCACGGCGATGAGCCGGCCGCTGGCCAGCGGCCGCAGCACGCGCAGCACCTTCGCCAGCGAGTCGGCGGTGTGGGCGTAGTCGACGACGATCGTGAACGGCTGCCCCTCGTCGACGGTCTCCATGCGCCCCGGCACGCCGGGGCTGCGCGCGATCGCCTCGGCCGCCACGTCCAGGTCCACGCCCTCGACGTGCGCCAGCGCCAGCGCGGCGAGGGCGTTCTGCACGTTGAACCAGCCCGGGATCGGGACGCGCACGGTGCCGCTCCAGCCCGGCGCGGCCAGCCGGAAGGTCGTGCCGTCGCCGCGAGCGTCGAGGTCGGTCGCACGCAGGTCGGCATCGGTCTCGATGGCGTAGGTCGTCACCCTGTCGCGTGCGCGCTCGCGGAAGTAGGCGAAGGAGGGGTCATCGGCATTGAGGACGGCGATGGGCGTCTCCTCGAACAGCATCGCCTTGGCGGCGCGGTAGTTCTCCAGCGATCCGTGGAACTCCAGGTGCTCGCTGGTCAGGTTGGTCAGCACGCCGACGGCAAACCTGGCGTGGCGGACCCGCGACTGCGCCAGCCCGTGGGACGTCGCCTCCATCACCACCGAGTCGTTTCCGGCGGCCACCATGCGGGCCAGCAGCTCCTGCAGCTCCAGCGCCTCCGGCGTGGTGTTGCGGTTCGGGTTCGGCCGCATCTCGTCGCCGACCAGCACCGCCACCGTCCCGATCAGCCCCGGCCGGCGGCCCCCCGCCCGAAGCACCTCGTTGGCCAGGAAGGCGGTGGTCGTCTTGCCGTCGGTGCCGGTGATTCCGATGACGTGGAGCCGCTCCGAGGGCCGGTTGAACCACTCGTCGGCGGCGTCCGCCAGGGCGTGGCGCGTGCGGGCCACGATCAGCTGCGGTACCGCCACGCCAGGGATCTCGCGCTCACCGACCACGGCCACGGCGCCCGCGGCCACGGCCTGCGCCGCGAAGTCGTGACCATCGACGTGCACGCCCGGGACGGCGAAGAAGAGGGTGCCCGCCACCACGTCGCGCGAGTCGTAGGCCAGGTGCGTGACCTGGCCGACCGGGATGCCGATGACCCGCTCGGGCCCGATGACGTCGGCCAGCTCCGCCAGGCCCATGCGCCGCTCCAGGGCCGTCATCCGCCCCGCCGCCCGATCCGGCCCGCCAGCTCACGGGCCAGGGCCCGACCCGATTCCACCATGCCGCGCATGCGGTAGAGGGTACGGTCCGCCACCACGTCCCAGGTCCCGGCCCAGGCGACCGGCCGCCCGCCGAAGCCCTTCTTGAACAGGCCCACGCCATGCCACGGATGCTCCGGGCCGGCATGCTCCGGCGCGATGCCCCACAGGTCGTGCACTCGCACGCCGCGGTCCCGTGCGTGGCGCATCATCTCCCACTGCAGGGCGTACGACGCGTAGCGCTTGGGCTCGCCGCGCTCCTCCCGCACCGAGCCGGAGAAGAGGTAGAAGGATCGATCGCCCTCGATCACGAGCATGCCGCTGGCCAGCAGCCGGCCCTCGCGCCGCGCCTCGAAGAGGCTCGCCCGGCCGCCGCCGGCGAGGGCGCGCCAGGCGGTGCGGTAGCGTTCCAGCGGCGGCCGCGGGAAGCCGGCCCGCGCCTGGGTCTCGAGCACGAGGCCGTGCAGCTCGTCGATGGCGCGCGCGTCCGCGGGGTCGTCCGTGCGCGACACCTCCACGTCCTCGCGCTCGGCGCGGCGCACCGCGTAGCGCGTGTCCTTGTCGAACCCGGCGAGCATCGCGTCGTCGTCGCCCAGGTCGACGAGGCGCGTCTGGCCGACCTGGAGCGTCCGTGGCTCGTGCCGCAGCCGGCGGAAATGGGCCGTCCCGGCGGCACCCAGCTCCAGGCGTGGCTCCAGCTTGATGGCGATCCCCTTCGCGGCCCGGGCCGCCTCGCGCAGGCCGATGGCCACCGCCCGCAGCCGCTCCCCGGCGCGCGGGTCGTCGAAGTCGAGCACCGGCCCGTGGGGCACGTACCAGAAGCCGCGCCCCAGGGGCAGCGAGCGCACCTGCGCGGCCGCGACGGCCACGATCGCGCCGTCCTCCTCGGCCAGGAAGCGGCGCTGCGGCTGCCCGTCGAAGGCGGCGACGTCGGCCCAGGCCCAGTCGTGCAGGAAGTCGCCGGAAGAGCAGGATTCCAGGAACGCCTGCCAGGCGGCGGCATCGGCGTCGGTCGCCGGACGGACGGTGATCACGCCGCGTCACCCGGGGAGCGGCGCCTGGCCAGCAGCGCGCGCATCTGCCCCAGCTCGGGCGCGCGCAGGGCGGATGCCACCAGCAGGTAGATCGCCCCGCCGGCCGCTCCCAGCGCGACGAGCACGACCAGGCGGGCGACCGCGTTGTCGAGCGCCGCCGGGACCCACTCGCGCGCTACCGTCACGCCGCCCAGCATGAGCAGGCCGGCCGCCATGGCCCCCACCGCGGAGCGGCCCGCCGAGCGCAGCACCTGGCCCTCGTCGATGGACTCGATACGCCGGCGCAGCGCCAGCAGCAGGCCGCCCACCTCCAGCAGGGTGGCGATCGAGAGGGCCAGGGCCAGGCCCTCGACGCCCATTGGTCCGACCAGCCAGACCATGAGCGGCACGTTCACCGCCACGCCGATCACCGCCCAGGTCACCGGCGTCCGGGTGTCCTGCATGGCGTAGAAGGAGCGCGACAGCACGTGCACCACGAAGTGGCCCACCAGCCCGATGGCGAAGAAGGTCAGCACGCTGGCGGTGCGCTCCGTCGACTGTTCGCCGAAGAGCCCGTACTGGAAGAACACGGAGGTGATCGGCTCGGCCAGGACGATCAGCGCCGCGGTCAGCGGCGCCGCCAGGAAGACGAGGACGCGCAGCGAGCCGGACACCGCGCGACGGATCTCCGGCACGCGGCCCAGGGCGGCGTCGCGGCTGAGGGTCGGGAAGAGGGCCACCGCCACGCTGACCCCCAGCACGCCGACCGGCAGCTGGCTGAGCTGGAAGGCATAGTTGAGCGCCGTGATGCTGCCCGCGGCCAGGCCGCTGGCCAGGATGGTCGAGACGATGAAGTTGATCTGCCCGGCCGCCAACCCCAGCATCCGCGGGCCCATCAGCCAGGCGACCCGTCGCACGCCGGGGTGCGACAGGCCGATGGTCAGGTCGTAGCGCTGGCCCACCCGGCCCAGCTCCGGCAGCTGGATGGCCAGGTGCGCCAGCGAGCCGACTGCCACGCCCACGGCCAGGCCCTCCACCCCCATGATCGGCGCCAGTACGACGGCCGCCGCGATGATGCACAGGTTGTAGGCCAGCGGCGCCAGCGCCGGCACCGCGAAGCGCTCGTAGGAGTTGAGGATGCCGCTGACCACGGCACCGATGCCGATCAGCACGGGGCTGAGCAGCATGACCCGCGTCATGCGCACGGTGAGCTCGGTGGTGGGCGCGTCGAATCCGGGCGCCACGATGGGCACCACCACCGGCGCCAGGATGGCCATCAGCAGGCTGAGGGCGGCCAGGGCGATGACCACCAGGTTGATCACGCTGCTGGCCAGCCGCCACGCCTCGCGCTCCTGCGCCCGCGCCCGGTAGCCGGAGAAGACCGGGATGAGCGCTGCCGACAGCGCGCCGGCCACCACCAGCTGGAAGATCGCGTCCGGGATCCGGAACGCGGCGAAGTAGGCGTCCAGCTCCCGGCTGGCCCCGAACTGCGAGCCGATGACCAGCAGTCGCACCCAGCCCAGGAGCCGGCTGGCCAGCGCGGCGACGGTGAGGATCAGGCTCGCCTGGGCCAGGACGCGCCCGACGGAGGGGCCGCCGGCCGCGTCCGACGGACCGCCGGCCGCGGCCGCCACCTGCGCTGAGCTCGATTCCTCCGGCTGCGGCCCGGACTGCGTCCCCTGCAGCGGCCCGCTCACCGCTCCCCGCCGTCGCGGACGCGACGCGCGCGCGGATGCGCGGCGCGGTAGGCGCCCCTGAGCGCGGCGTCGGAAAGGTGGGTGTAGACCTGGGTGGTGGCCAGGTTGGCGTGACCGAGCAGCTCCTGCACGCTGCGCAGGTCGGCGCCGCCCTCGAGCATGTGGGTGGCGAAGGAATGGCGCAGCGTGTGCGGCGAGGCCCGCCTGGCGAGCCCGGCGGCCTCCGCCCAGCGGTCCACCGCCATCCGCGCGCCCCGCGCCGTGAGCGCGCCGCCCGCCGCGTTCAGGAAGAGGGACGGCGACGGCCGCGCCGCGCGCGCGGCGAGCACCGGTCGCCCCTCCCCCAGGTACGAGAGCAGTGCCGCCCGGGCCGGCGATCCGAAGAGCAGCTCGCGCTCCTTGGCGCCCTTGCCGATGACCCGCAGCCGCCCGCGCTCGACGTCGATGCGATCCACGCTGAGCGAGGCCGCCTCGCTGACTCGCATCCCGGTGGCGTAGAGCAGCTCGAGCAGCGCGGCGTCGCGCCGTCGCAGCGCATCGCGGAGGCTCGCGGCAGTCGCGCGAACGAGTGTGCCGCTGCCGGGCGCGCGCGCCGGGGCCTCCACCAGCCGCGCGGCGTCGTCGATGGTCAGGACCTTCGGCAGCCGTCCCGGTCGCCGCGGCGAGCGGACGCCGGCCATCGGGTCGGCGTCGATCCACCCCTGTCGCGCCGCGTGCCGGTACAGCGAGCGCACGGCCGCCAGGCGCCCGCCCACGGAGGACGCGGCCAGGCCGCGGTCCGCCAGCTCGCCGAGGTACGCCCGCACGACCGCCCGCGGCGGGCGCTGCCAGTCT
>JAPSGM010000053.1 GCA_031177555.1 Chloroflexota bacterium | reverse complement strand
GTACCTTCGCCCGGTCAAGCCGTCGGCGCCGCGGCCGGTGCAGCAGGGCCAGCCCGCGGTCGGCGCCTGAGCCAACCCTGGACCGATGCGCCCGGGCCGACGGCCCGGGCGTTTTGGTGTTCGCCCTCAGCCGGCAAGCACGAAGTCGAGCATCTGCCGCCAGGCGTCCTCCGACTCGGCGGCGTACTCCGTCGCCCGGCGGTCGAAGAAGGAGTGCGGCGCGTCGGGGTAGACCACGCTGCGATGCTCCATGCCGGCGGCCACCACCGCCCGGCTGAACGCCTCGATCGCATCGGGCCCGATGCCCTCGTCGGCGCCGCCCCACAGCGTCAGCGCCGGGCAGGCGAAGTCGGCCGCCACGTCGGCCGGCGCCGGCAGCCCGGTGCGATGCGGGCCCGCCGGCCAGCCGTAGAAGGCGATGACCCCTGCCAGCCCCAGGCCGGTGGTGGCCTGCAGCAGGCTCAGCCGGCCGCCCATGCAGAAGCCGACGCTGTACAGGCGCTCCGCCGCGCCGCCCTCCGGCGAGCGCAGGTGCGCCGCTGCCGCGGCCACGTCGGCGTTCAGCGTCTCCGTCCGCAGGCGGGCGACGTGCGCCTCGTAGTCGAAGCCCTCGCCGCGGTGCGGCGTCTCCGCCGTGCGGGCGAAGTAGTCGATGGCCACGGCCTGGACACCGGCCTCCGCGAAGCGCAGGGCCAGCTCCTCGAAGAACGGGTGCAGGCCGCGCACGTCGGGCAGCACCACGATGCCGGCGCCGCCCGCCCGCTCGGCCCGCGCCGCATAGGCGGCCAGGCTCGTGCCGTCAGCCGCGGCGACGGTCAGCGGCCCGCCGTCCACCGCGCCGCCGCGGAGCGGCGGGAGGGGTGGGCGTGACTCGAGTTCGTAGCACATCGTCCGATGATCCGGCCGTCAGCCGATCTGGCCGACCGCCACCCAGGTCCCGGCCGCCAGCGTCGCCGCCACGAGCAGGTACGCCGCGGCTCGCAGTCCGCCGGTGGTCGCGCCGGACATCGGCCGCCCATCGGCGCCGCGCCACATGCCGCCCATCGTCGGGGCGTGGCGCGGCGCCAGGAGGAGGCCCAGCAGCGCGCCGATGGCGAGTCCGCCGAGGTGTCCGGTCCAGCTGATCTGCGGGATCGCGAACGTGATGACCAGGTTCAGGACCAGCAGGGTCCCGACCTGGGAGAGGATGGCCCTGGCCTGGGGCCCCAGCATGAGGTGGCGCCGACGCGAGACGACGAAGGCCAGGCCGAACAGCCCGAAGATGGCCCCCGAGGCGCCGGCCGCAGCCGACTCGGGCGCGGCGAGGATGGTCAGGACGCTGCCTCCCAGCGCGCACAGCAGGTAGATGAGCGCGTACTCGACGTGCCCGTACAGCTGCTCGATGATCGGGCCGAAGAGCCACAGGGCGTACATGTTGAAGGCCAGGTGCAGCAGGCCCAGATGGAGGAAGGCGCTGGTGATGAGGCGCCACCATTCGCCAGCGGCGACCGACGGCCCGTGGACCGCGCCGGCCTCCACCAGCGGCCCGCCGAACCCCATCAGGTCGACCGAGGCGAACCCGGCGAGCGCCAGGTCCGCGACGAAGACCGCCAGGTTGATCCCGACCAGCGCCCACGTCACGTAGGCCGCGTACGTGGCGTAGGCGCCGCGGGCGCGGTTGAACTGGCGCCGCGCGGCGAAGTCGTGGCCGGTCTCCTTGAGCAGCCAGGCGATGCGGTTGGCGATGGCGCCGCGCTCGTCCGCCGGCGCGCGACGATCGGCCTCCCGGTAGGCTGCGATCGCCTCCTCCAGGTCACCGTTGCGGACGTGCTGCTCGGCCGCGGATCGCCAGCCCAGCCATGCCGAGGGCCCACCGGCCTGCGCGGCCTGCGTCCAGGCCGTCAGCGCCCCCTCCTCGTCGTCCAGGCGGTAGCGGGCGGTGCCGATCAACAGCCAGGCGTCGCCCGCCAGCTGCGCGTGGCCGGTCAGCGGGGCGAGGACGGTGAGCGCGGAATCGGGGCTGCCGCCGTCGAGGAGGCGGCGGCCTTCCTCGAGGCGGAGCCGAGGTTCGTCGGTCATCGGGGGCGGATTATCCCAGACAAGGTCCGACCGCCGAGAACTTGGCACCTCGGCGGTCGAACGCTGGCCCCCCGGCGTCCCCTCTCGGGGCTACTTCTCGCGGCGGAGGAACTCCAGCACGTCGTCGTAGCGGAAGCGGCGGTCGCCACGGCTGGTCACCCGGAAGAACGGGAGCTCGCCGCGGTCGCCAAGCCGCTTGACCGTGTTGACGTGCAGGTGCAGCATCTCGGCGACTTCGGACGCCGTCAGCAGCTTCCCTACCTCGTTGGTGATCATCGGTGGGTGATCCTCTACCACTGCCACATAAGTCCGCTTCGGCCACGCGCTGATGGTTTGGGTGCGGAGGGCGTGGCTCGTGGTCAGATAGTAAGGTTGGGGTGGCCTCGGCCCGCCCGGTACTTTCGGTCGCAGGGGGCAGTACGTTTCGCGCCATGTCCGTCTACGAACGCCACGTCTTCGTCTGCACGCGCGGTGAATGGTGCCCGTCGATCGACGGCGACGGCATCGGCGTGCACGCCGCCCTGAAGGAGGCGGTGGCTGCCACAGGGCTCAAGGACCGCGTCCGCGTCAACCATGCGGGCTGCTTCAGCCAGTGCGGCAACGGACCCATGGCGGTCGTCTATCCCGACGACGTCTGGTACGCCGCCCTGACGCCGGCCGATGCCGCCGAGATCGTGAGCGAGCACCTCGTCCGCGGGCGGCCGGTGGAGCGGCTGCGCTTCCGGCCGGTCGGGATGGGCGCCCACAAGCTGGAACGGGACCCGGATGGACGGCCGATCGGCCGGGGCGCCCCGTGGCCGGCCGGCGGGGAGCGGTGAGCCGTCCGCCCGACGAGGTGCAGCGGCTGGTCGACGAGCGCGCCGCCGCGCGCGAGCGCCGCGACTGGGCAACCGCCGACGCGCTGCGCGACGACCTGCGGTCCATGGGCTGGGAGCCGGTCGACGCGACGGGCGGCACGGACCTGCGCCCGGTGCTCCCCCCGGGCGGCGGCAAGGACTCCGCGCGGGCCGAGGACCTCGAGTCGCTCCTGGCGGAGCCTCCCACGCTGCAGGCGTCGCTGGTCACCATCATGGAGGACCATCCCGGCGACCTGCGCCGCCTGGCGGATGGGCTGCGGTCGCACGCGCCGCCATCGGCCTGGGAGCTGGTGGTGGTCGCCAACGCCCCCTCCGGCCAGCCGCGGGCGGAGGACGAGGTGGACGGCCTGCCGGCATCGGTGCTGCGCACGGACGCGCGCCTGGGATGGGCCGATGCCGCCAACCTCGGCCTGCGGCGCACCCGCGGGGCGGTGCTGGTCCTTCTGGACGGGTCGGTGGAGCCACGCGGCGAGTTCCTGACACCACTGCTCGCCGCCTTCGACGACCCGCGCGTCGGGCTTGCCGGCCCGTGGGGCATGGTCTCGGCCGACGGACGCCGCTTCGACGAGGCCGGCCCGGGCCCGGTGGACGCCCTGCAGGCCTACTGCCTCGCCGTCCGCCGCGAGGCGCTGGGCGCGGTGGGCGGATTCGACCACCGCTTCCGCTTCTATCGCAACGCCGACCTTGACCTGTCGTTCGCCGTCAGGGACCGCGGCTGGACGGCGGTGGCGATCGACGGGCTGCCGCTCGAGCGCCATGAGCATCGAGGCTGGGGCGCCCTTCCCGAGGACGAGCGCGAGCGGCTGAGCCGCCGCAACTTCTACCGCTTTCTGGACCACTGGCGCGGCCGCCCGGACCTGCTGTCCCGGGCGGGCCGATGACCTCCCACCGCCTCCACGTCTGGCCCTGGCTCCGTCCTCTCGGGCGCCTGCTGCTGCCCGACTGGCTGGCGATCACGATAGGTCGCGACGTGCTGGCCTGGCGCGACCTCTCGGAGCGCGAGCTGCGCCACGAGCTGGCGCACGTGGCGCAGTGGCGGCGCCACGGCTGGACGCTGCCGGTGCGTTACGCGCTGGAGTCGTTCCGGGCGTGGCGCGCCGGGGAGAGCTGGTACCGCGGCAACCGCTTCGAGGTCGAGGCGCGCGCCGCGGAGCGGTCAGCGGAGGACGAGGCCTAGCCGGACCACCGCGCGGTCCCCGTCCACGCGGGTGACCCCGGCCACGTAATCGAGCGGCTCCAGGTTGGGCCGGACCTCGGCGTACTCCGGATCGCCGTCAACCGGGATGGCACCCTCGACTGCCAGGCGCAGCGCCGTGAGATCAACGAAGAACGTGCCGGCGTTGTCCGACCCGCCGAAGCGGCCGATCGCCGCGGTGTATCGCTCGCCGTCGGCCAGCGAGTCGGCGGGATCCATGGTCAACGCGCCGCGCACGAAGCCGCGGCCGAAACCGACGAGCGCCGTCTCACCGTCGAGCGCGTACTCGACCGCCATGCTGCCCAGCAGGCCAAGATCCGGGCCAAGCGCGTCGCCGTAGGTGATCCGCGTGACCTCGACGCCGTCGACCGTCTCCGTCGCGATGTCCACCGGCATGTCGCTGCCGCCGGCCGCCAGCTCGGCCAGCGCGCCGAGCTGGTTCAGGCGCCGGGCCGCGGCATCGGGGTCGTCGGCGCGCAGGACCAGGCCCACGTACGGTGCCTCGCCATCCCAGCCGGCCGTCATCGCGCCATCGCCGATCCAGCTCACGAACTCGTCGAGCTCCGCGCCGAGCGCGGCCTCCGCGCCCTCGAGCTCCTCGAGCTGGGACTCGCCCATCGGTCCCAGGGCCAGGGTCGCCTTCAGCGACACCATCATCTGCTCGAGCATCGGGCCGACGCGTGAGCCATCGGCGAAGAAGATCGCGTCGCCCGGCACCCGGGTGGCCAGGTCGCGCTGCGAGTTGGCCGGCGCCAGCGGGCCTTCCGGCATGGAGGACACGCCGTCCATGAGGACCGCGTCGTCCGCAAAGGCCAGGGACCCGACGCTGATCGGCGGCACGGCGTCGAGGTAGCCGGCCAGGGCGTCGGCAAGGCCTGGCTGCACCGACTCGAGCTCGGCGCGCAGCTCGGCAAGCATCGCGGCGGAGTTCACGACCATGGTGCCGGAGCGCTCCTCGGGCAGCACGTTGAGCAGGGGACCCACGCCGTCGGCATCGGCCAGGCTGTCGCCGCCCTCCGCATCGAGCGCCGCGCGAATCGGGTCAGCCCCGTTGGCGAAGAGGAGCTGGTCCCCGGTCAGCGCGTAGGCGAAGCCGACGCCCTGCATGGGCGCGAACTCGTCGGGCTCCACGTCGAGCGTCCAGATCATGACGCCGTCATGCTCGCTGCTCGTGAAGCTGGACCCCTCGCCGGCGGCCTCCGCACGCAGCGTCTCGATCAGCTCATTGGCGGCCGGCGCGTCACGAACGCCGAACATGCCGACCACCGACGGCAGCCGCATGTTGGTCGGGTCCGCGTTGAGCGGGTAGTCGAGCATGGCGAAGGCGAACGTCCCGTCGAACCACGGGGCCACGTCGTTGGAGTAGTCGAACGGCGAGTTGGCATCGGACAGGGCCTCGTCCAGGGTGTCGGCCAGCGCCTCGGTCAGGATCGCGTCGGCATCGGCCGAGGGAAACCGCTCCAGCAGGGCGCGCAGGTATTCGCGCTGGGTCCCGGGCAGGTCGAGGCGCGCCTCCGCGTACATCACGGCGTCCGGCGGCACGTACGACGCCGCGCGGGCCAGCGGCACCGCCTGCCCCGCGACCAGGACGCCACCCAGCACGACCCCGACGCCGGCAGCCAGCAGGGCCACCGCACCGATGATCAGAATGCGGGCGCGGTCCAGGGTTGACCGCTGCGGCGGCTCCTGGTAGCCGTGCTCGATGATCATGGGTCCCCTCCGTCGGAGGTCGTGAGCGCTCGGGTGTGGCCGCCAGCATAGGGGCCCGCGGTCCGAGCGCCAAGGGCCGATGGTCCTAGCGGTGCCCTTCCAGGCAGGTGCAGCCGTGCGGCCCGACGTTGGCAGCGTGCCGCGTGCCCGGCGGGAGGACGAAACCCTCGCCCGGCCCGAGCTCAACCGCCACCGCGTCGGGTCCCACCAGGAAGGTGATCGACCCGGCGGCGCATATCAGCAGCTTGGTGTACGGATGCTCGTGGACCGCGTACGTGTCGCCGGGCGCGTTCGACCAGGCGTACGGCTCGACGCCCTCGGCTCGCAGCCGAGCGGCGACGGTCTCCGTGCCCGGCGTGTCCTCGCGATGCCACGGCAATGGCTGCAGCGGCGGGGGTAGGGGCGCAGGCATCGGCGGCACCTCCGGCGAGCGGTCGCCGTGGGTGCCCGGGGGATCGTGCGGCATCGGCGCACTGTGCGTGGCGGCCTGACCGGGTGTCAACCGGCCGCCCCGCCGTGGGGCGCACGGCTGCTAGAGTCGGCGTCCCGCAGGACCACTCGGCTGAAGGAGCCCCGCTTCCGTCGCCGCCTGCCGCATGGAGGACGCGCGTCGATGGAATCGGGGGTGCTGCTCGGCCTCGCCTCGGCCGGTGCGTTCGGTTCCGGGGACTTCGCCGGTGGCCTCGCCTCGCGAAGCGTCTCGCCGTGGCGGGTGGCCGCCGGCGCCCAGCTGCTCGGCCTGGCCGTGCTGCTGGTCGTGACGGTGGTGCTGCGGCCGCCGGCCCCCGACGCCTCCGCCCTGCTGCTCGGCTCGCTTGCCGGGGCGTTTGGCGGCGCCGGCGTGGTGGCCCTCTACGCCGGGCTATCGCTGGGCAGCATGGGGCTGGTGGCCGCCCTGTCGGCCGCCGGGTCGGTAGCCATCCCGCTGCTGGTGGGCGTCCTCTTCCTCGCCCAGCCGATCTCCGCCGGGCAGTGGCTCGGCGTGTCGGCCGCCGTCGGTGCCGCGGTGCTCGCCAGCGGGGCAACCACCCGGGGGGCGAGCGCTCGCGCCGTCCGGCTGGCGCTGGTGGCGGCGGTCGGCTTCGGCGCCTGGTTCGTGCTGCTCGACCAGGCGGCCGAGGTCCACGAGCTGTGGGCCCTGGTCGCCAGCCGTGGGGCAGCGTCCCTGCTGGTCGGGACGTCCGTGCTCCTACTTGGACGGTCGAGCGGCGATCGCGCGCCAGTGCGCGCCTGGCCGCTGATCGCCACCGCGGGCGTGCTGGACGTGATCGGGAACGGGGCGTTCGTCCTCTCGACGCTCGCCGTGCCGGTCGGCGTGGCCGCCGGGCTGTCTGGTCTCTACCCGATCGTGACGATGCTCCTGGCGCGGGTCCTCCTGCGCGACGCGCTGCCGCCGCCGGCGCTGGCGGCGGTGCTGCTGGCGGTGGGCGGCATCGTCCTCATCTCGATCGGCTGACGCTCCAGCGGCCCCGGCCGCCGATGCCGGGCCAGCCACCCCCGCACGACGCTTCGCGAATGCATGCGCCGGCCGATTCCGGCGCGGTGGACGTGCCCGGGTGACGCATCGCTCGACCTCCATTCGGCGCAGATCACGCGTCCGCGCGCGGCAGAAGGAGAGCGCACAGCACCTTACCGGCCGCTTACCGGCCGCTTATCGGCGACCCGCCTTCGCGGCCGTCGGCTCGGCGGCCGTCGGCGTCCGCGTATGATGACCGCGCCCGTTCCGAGACCCGCGAGACCCGTGAGCCGATGACCTCCGACCGCGTCGCCATCGTCCAGGGCGCGCTGGATGACTACCTGGCCACGGCGGCCTTTGCCGCCGATCCCCTGGACCCGGCTGACCCGATCCGGCCGGGAAGCGGCCTGACCGCGCGAACCGCCATCGGCCTGTTCGAGGACCAGGTGCTGAGCCGCGAGCTGGACGTGGCCGCGCGCGAGCTGAAGAAGACGAACCGCAGCTTCTACACGATCGGCTCGGCGGGGCACGAGGCCAACGTCACCCTGGGCGCGCAGCTGCGCATCAGCGATCCGGCCTTCCTGCACTACCGCTCCGGCGCGCTGATGATGGCGCGGGCCCGCCAGCTGCCCGGGTCGACGCCCGCCTTCGACGCGCTCCTCGGCGTCGTCGCCAGCCGGGACGACCCGATCGCGCAGGGTCGCCATAAGGTGTGGGGCAGCCGGCCGCTGTGGGTGCCGCCGCAGACGTCGACCATCGCCAGCCACCTGCCCAAGGCGGTTGGCCTCGCGTTCAGCCTGGCGCGCGCCAGACGGCTGGGCGTGGAACAGGAGCTGCCGCCCGACGCGATCGTGGCCTGCTCGTTCGGGGATGCGTCGGTGAACCATGCCACCGCGCTGGCGGCGATCAACACGGCGCGCTACGCGGTCCGCGTCGGCCTGCCCATGCCCATCCTGTTCGCGTGCGAGGACAACGGCACCGGCATCAGCGTCCCGACGCCGGAGGGCTGGGTCGCCGCCACGTTCGCGAACCTCGAGCACCTGGCGTACGCCGCCGCCGACGGAGAGATCGACGAGGTCTGGGACGCGGTGGGCGCGGCCATCCGCCACGTGCGCGGGACGCGGCAGCCGGCGTTCCTCCACCTTCGCACCATCCGGCTGTGGGGCCACGCCGGCAGCGACGCCGAGCAGGTCTACCGCAGCACCGCCGAGATCGAGGCCGTCGAGGCGCAGGACCCGCTGCTGCGGACGGCCCGGCGGCTGGTCGAGACCGGCGCCGCCTCGCCGGAGACCCTGCGCGAGATCGTCGCCGACACCCGCGAACGGGTCATGGCCGCGGCCGAGGAGGCCACCCACCGGCCCCGGCTGGAGACGACCGCGGAGGTCGTCGCCCCACTCGCTCCCTCCCATCCCGATCGCGTGGCCGCCCGGGCGCTCACCCCGCCGCCGGACCCGGAGCGCCGCCGCGCGCTCTTCGGCGAGACCCTGCCGGAGGAGTCCGCGCTGCCCAACGCCCGGACGCTGGCCGGTTGCATCAACGCGGCCCTGGCCGACGAGCTGGGGCGGCGCCCGGAGATGGTCGTGTTCGGCGAGGACGTCGGCCGCAAGGGCGGCGTGTACAACGTGACGGCCGGCCTGCAGCGCCGCTTCGGGGCCGCCCGGGTCTTCGACACGCTGCTGGACGAGACCTCGATCCTGGGCATCGCGCAGGGCGCGGGCCACGTCGGCCTGCTGCCGGTGCCGGAGATCCAGTACCTCGCCTACGTGCACAACGCGCTGGACCAGATCCGCGGCGAGGCCGCATCCCTCGCGTTCTTCAGCTCCGGACAGTTCCGCAACCCCATGGTCGTGCGGCTGCCGGGGCTGGCCTACCAGAAGGGCTTCGGCGGCCACTTCCACAACGACAACAGCATCGGTGCACTGCGCGACATCCCGGGCCTGGTGCTGGCTGTCCCGTCCCGCGGCGACGACGCGGCCCGCATGCTGCGCGGTGCCCTGGCCATGGCGGCCGAGGACGGGCGGGTGGTCGCCTTCGTCGAGCCGATCGCGCTCTACCACGAGAAGGACCTCCACGCCGATGGCGATGGCGGCGGCTGGCTGTTCGCCTATCCACCGCCTCCGGCCCACCTGCTGCCCGGCGAGGTCGGCGTGTACGAGCCCGATGGCGGCGCATCCGCCGAGCTGCTCATCGTCAGCTACGCGAACGGCCTGC
>JAPSGM010000410.1 GCA_031177555.1 Chloroflexota bacterium | reverse complement strand
CGCTGTGGCCCAGCGCGACTACCCGGTGCTGCAGGGCGCCTTCCTGCTCATCGCCGTGGCGGTGGTCGTCGCCAACCTGTTGGCCGACCTGATCTACGGCCTGCTCGATCCGCGGGTCTCGCAGGCGTGACCGCCGTCTTCGAGGCCACCGTCCCGCCGTCGGCGCCCGTCGCGCGGGCGTCCTGGCGGCGCGTCCTGCGCAGGCCGATGGGTCCCGTCGGCGCGGCGATGCTGCTGGTCGCCGTGGTGGCCGCCGTCGCCGCCCCGCTGCTGGCTCCCTACGACCCCTACGCGCCGGTGCGGGCCACCATCCTGGACATCTTCCAGGCCCCGTCGGCCGCGCACCCGCTGGGGACCGATGACGGGGGCAAGGACGTCCTCTCGTCGCTGATCTACGGAGCGCGGGTGTCGCTGATCGTCGGGTTCGCGGCGTCGGCCATCACCATGGTCATCGGCGGCCTGATCGGCATCGTGGCCGGCTACCGCGGAGGTCGCATCGGCAAGCTGCTGATGAGCGTCACCGACTTCTTCCTGGTCATCCCCGAGATCGCACTGCAGATCGTGATCGTGGCCATCGTGGGGCAGTCACTGACCAACATCATCCTGGTCATCGGCCTCCTGGGCTGGGCCTGGACCGCCCGGCTGGTGCGCTCGCAGACCCTGTCAGTGCGGGAGCGCAGGTTCGTGCTGCGCGCGCGGGCCATCGGCGCGGGCGACGTGCACATCCTGCGGCGTCACGTCGTCCCGGCCGTGCTGCCGCTGATGATCGCCAACGCAGTCCTGGTCATCAGCCTGGCCATCCTGTCCGAGTCGACGCTGGCCTTCATCGGGCTGGGCGATCCGACCGTCATCAGCTGGGGCCAGATGCTGAACTTCGCCTTCAACCGCGGCGCCATCTCGGCCGGCGCGTGGTGGGCGCTGATCCCGCCGGGCCTGGCCATCGTGTGGGTCGTGCTGGGCACGACGCTGCTGGGCACCGGCCTGGAGGATGCGCTGAACCCGCGCCTCAAGCGCCACCACCTGGAGCGCGACAGATCGGTCCCGCCGCGGGGCCGCCTCCCGGTGCTGCCGCTCCGCCCGTCGAGGACGCCCGGGCCCATGCCCGTGCTGCAGGTGCGGGACCTGACGATCGAGTTCGACTCGCCCGACGGGCCGCTGCGGGCGGTGGACGACGTGTCGTTCGACCTGCGCCGCGGCGAGACGCTGGGCCTGGTCGGGGAATCGGGCTGCGGCAAGACGACCACGATCCTGGGCATTCTGCGGCTGCTGCCGCCGGGCGGCCGGATCGTGGCCGGATCGGTCCGCTACGGCGACGACGACCTGCTCGGGCTGGACGAGGCCGAGATGCGGCGGGTCCGCTGGTCGCGCCTGTCGCTGATCTTCCAGGGCGCCATGAACGCGCTGAACCCGGTGCGACCGGTGGGCGACCAGGTGGCGGAGGCCATCCGCGTCCACGAGCCGGGGATCGGGCGACGGGCGGCGGCCGCCCGCGCCGGCGCCCTGCTCGAGCGGGTGGGCATCGGCCGCAACCGCTACGATGACTTCGCGCACGGCTACTCGGGCGGGATGCGGCAGCGGGC
>JAPSGM010000409.1 GCA_031177555.1 Chloroflexota bacterium | reverse complement strand
GGGAACATGCCGAAGCGGTCGACGTCGTTCTTGCTGGTCGCGGTGCTCATCATCTCGATGGCGCAGCACGACAGGCCAGAGAGCAGCGGCCACAGCGAGTTGGCGCGGATGAGGTCCAGCACGTAATCCGCCCTGGTGGGGATCACCTCGAGCAGCCCGTGGAACCCGCCGCGGGGGTGCTCCTCCATGCCGAACTCGCGCAGGAGGGCATCGTTTCCGGCCTGGTCGGGAATGACGATCGGGTCGGGGTTGGAGTTGAGCGTCTCGAGGTTGCCCGTCGAGACCTGGGTCTTCTTGGGGTTCGGTGTCAGCGCCATTGCAGGTCTCCCTTCCGCCAGGCATAGAGCTCGCCGAACATCAGGATCGCAAGGAACACGCCAATGGCGACGATCCCTGGCAGCTCCACCGCGCGAACGGTGATGGCCCACAGGTAGACGAAGATGATCTCCACGTCGAAGGCCACGAAGAGCAGCGCGTACAGGTAGAAGGCCAGGCCGAAGCGCGACCAGGTGTCACCGATGGTGTCGATCCCGCTCTCGTACGGCAGGCCCTTCTGCGGGCGGCGCCGCCGGTGCGTGATCAGCCACGAGAACAGGATGGTGCCGAACACGAAGGTCGTGGCGGCGAACCCGAACCCGAGGACGTAGATCAAGCCGGTCTGATCCATGTCAGCTCCGCGTCTGCCCCTGCTCACGGCGTTGGCCGGCGCGTCACGCCGTTGCCGGCCCTCGCCGTCCGCGTCGCGCACCGATGCGGGCTTCCCGCCGCCGGTCCGCGCGCCTGGCGATGGATGTCGGTCGTTCTCAGCGCGGCACGCGGTCCGCTCCTTCGTGGATCGCCTGCCGCTCGCCGACCAGTCTAGCAGCACGCTCCCGCCACGTCGGAGGCGCCCACCCGGCCCGGGCTCCTCTACGCCAGCGGCGCCAGGCCGTTCAGGACCGATACGAACTCGTCCGGCGGGGCGAAGTCGACCTCCTTGCCGTCGAACTGGCTGGGCAGCAGGGCCACGGTGCCTTCCCGCCACCAGTAGAGGGCCGGGCCGATGGAGCCCGGACCCTGCTGGAACAGCGAGACGCCGGTGACGATCAGCCGGCTGATGGACTGCACGATGCCAAGGTCCATGACCGGCGCGTACAGCAGCGCGTGGCGGTGCGGCACCGCGAACATCGCCCCCTGGGCCCGTGCCGGCAGCCGCTCGTCCAGGAGCAGGGCGCGCGAGGCGACGAAGAAATGGTCGGCCACGCAGGCCATGGTCGGTGACGCGCCACCGTCATCGCCGATCCGCTGCTCCTCCACGGCATCGCCGCGGACGTTCTCTAGCGCGATCGCGCGCAACTCAGCCTCGTCCCGGTTCCATGCGGCGAGTTGCGTTTCGCTGACCGATGAGACGGTGGTGGGCAGGTCGTACACGTAGGCGGCGGTGATTCCCGGGGCCCATTCCCAGGAGACCGGCGGCCGCCGCTCCGTCCCGCCCTGCGCCTGCCCCGCGAAGAGCCGAACGTTCAGCATGGAGCGCACCGCCTCGAAGTCGGCGGCGACCCGGTCCAGCTCCTCCTCGGCGTCCTCCGCCGACAGGTTGTCGAAGTGCTGCG
>JAPSGM010000206.1 GCA_031177555.1 Chloroflexota bacterium | reverse complement strand
CAACTGCTATTGACTCCAGCCGCTAGACTCGTTTACACCTGCTAAGTACCACGACAGGAGGGCATCCCCTAATGAGGACCACGAAGCGCGAAGTAGAGGCCGTCTTTGAGCGGCTCTGCAACACGGCCGGCGTCGTCCCGTTCATCGGCACGAGCGGGCGCTACTGGACCGCCGACGATGGCGCCATGCACCACAAGGCCGGATGGTCACTGGACCACAACCCCACGTATGGCGGCTACGTCGTCCGCGGCCATGGCGGCATCGGCACGGGCGAGTTCCACCCGCTGAGCGAGTACCGGATGCCGGCGGGCGAGTTTGTCCGCGCGATGCACATGGCGATTCGGGCGATGGACCACTTGAAGCGCCGCTAGCGGATCGGACGAGGCGCCACGCGGGAGCAAGCGTGGTGCGTCGCCCGCTCACTACCGAGCCGGGACCAGACCAGGAGGGCACAAGACTCATGCCGTACATCATTGAAACATCGACACACGAGCCGCTAAACGAGCACATGGCGCTCAAAACCCCCACGGGCAGCGTCGCCGTAGCCACGCTGGACGAGGCGCGCGAAGCAGCCGCAGCAACCGTCAACGCCGCCTGGACCGACCGCGACGACGCCGGGATACGCCCGCACTACCGCATGCGTAACCGGGCGCTCAACCTGCCCGGCGAGGGCGGCACGGTCGGCCCGCTGCCGGACGGGACCGTGATCGAAGTTCGCAAGATCAACGGCTACACGCTCGCGGGCGAGGTCGCCAACGCGACCGGCGAGCCGTGCCGCGTGTTCGATGCCGTCAGCCGCTACAACGCGCGATGACCGGCCAGCTAACCCTCTCGTCCTCGCGGGCACGCGCCGTCGTGCCCGTGCAGGACATCCAGGCCGGCGACTTCACGCACGTCACCGGCTACCGGCGCGTCAAGCGCGTCCAGCTCCACCCGCGCAAGCGCACCGTCCGCCTGTACTGGCTGACGGAGGCGCGCACGTTCCGTTACGACGAGACCCTGAAAGTGAGCAGACCATGAGAACCATCGGCGCCTACTGGCAGGCCATCATGCTCATCCTGGGCACGATCGCCACGCTCTACATGATCGCCTCCACGATCGTCGGGACGCTGCTATGACCGGTTGCGACGGCTGCGGCAAAGAGCGACGCATCTACCGCAGCTACGACGTTGTGGTCTGCGGCGAAGTGGACGACCACTTCGACTTCTGCTTCCTGTGCGTCAAGGAGGACGAGCGCGCCGAGGCGCGGCTGTGCCCGTGCGGGGCGCCCGTCCGCTGCAAGAACCCTGCAACATGCGAGAACAACCTATGACCGACGCGGACCTTCTCAGAACACCCGCCGAGCTGAAAGCCCGCGACCTGAGCGAAGGGCTCGCCAACTCGGCGGGCCTTTCGCGCATCCTGGGGATCTCTAGCGCCCGTGCGTCCACGCTCACGGCACGCGAGGACTTCCCCGACCCGATACCCCTAGTCGGCGGTCCAGACCGCTACAGGGGCGCATTGGTGTGGCCCGTCGCCGAGGTAAAGGCGTGGGACGAGCAGCGCAAGACCACGCCGCCGCGGCCGAAGCCGCGCAAGCCGCGGCGCCGCAAGCCGCGCCGGCCCGTCGAGCCGCTGTACCCGCCGCCCGGTCCCGTCGAGATCCCACCCCGGCCATGAGCAACGACTGGACATGGCACGGCAAGGCAGGGCACTTCATCGGCGCGTCGCGCTGCTGCTTCCGGCTGCACACAGCGGTCGGTGAGTACCGCGTCAGCACGATTGGCTGCTACCACCCTGGCGACTCAGAACAGCCGCACCCGGTCGGCGCAGATCGCTTATACGAAACGATGGTGTTTCGCAACGGACCCGACGGCAGCGAACCGCACGACTGGATCGAGCTGGATGCTCACGGCTACTACGACGAGCACGCCGCCGAAGCGGGCCACATAGCGATGTGCTGGAAATGGAACGCGCGATGAGGCTCCCTAGAGCCGTTGTGCCAGTCGCCCTCGCGCTCGCCCTCCCGGCGAGCGCACTGGCGAGCCCGCACGTCCGCGCCGACATCGACGCCGCGCAACGCTACTGGGGGTCCCAGGTATGCGCCGGCCAGTGGCAGGTCGTCGCCGACCCGACACTAGGCAGCCGTGGTGCCTACGGCGAAGCGACAGGACTCGCGCTCACCTACAACCCCGACGGGGCATGGACAGACCCCGCCACCGGCCACCGCTGGGATTGGCGGGTCGGCCGGTGCGAGTTCACGGTCGATCCCGCGCTACACGGCGGACGCCGACGCTGCGTCATCGCCCACGAGATCGGGCATTTCATCCACGGCCCCGGCCACACCGGGCCGATGGACACCGCCACATGGCATCAGTGCATCGCAATCGCCGACGCCCTCGAAGCGAGAGCGGCTACGGCCACGCCGACGAGTCGATCCACCGCAGCTCGCCGCGCTTCGGCCAGAACGCCAGCATGGCGACAGCTCCCGCGCGCACAGCAGCGGCCCGCAAAGCCTCGCGGTCGTCGCGCCGGAAGTTCATGTAGGGACCTCCGCTCGCGTTGCTCTTGACCTCGATCATCTGAGGCTGTTCGCCAGCTTTGAGCGCCACAAGGTCGGCGAACCCGAGGCTCGCCGCCGCACGGATCACGAACCACCCTTCCAGCTCCAGCAGCAGCTTGACCTTGCGCTCGCGGTCGTGGCCGGCGCTCACGCCGCGACCCCCGCCTGCACTTCGGCAAGTAGGTAGCCGCCAATAAAACGCGTGTAGGCAGGCGGGATCGCGTCGGCCAGCTCACGGCGGCTCATCCAGTCGATACCCATAGCGTCGCGGGCCTCCTGCAGCGTCGCCGGCTTACGGCTCAACCCGCCGCCGGGCGCAGACCGCGGACGGCTCGACGGACCACCGGTCCCGGTCACATCGAGCGGCAAGGGAAACTCGGCGTGTGAGCAAGGCGGCACGAACAGCGGCGGGCTGCTCATCTCAAACAGACGATGGCGCCACACCCGCAGCCCGAACGACGAACCACACAGACGCACCGGGGCACGCAGCGGGGCGCCCACGACGTTCTCGATCACGTACGGGCGCCCGCTCGTGGCAAGCCGCCCGCGTACCGGCTCGATCAGCCGTGGGTAGTCGGTCGTCGTAAGTCCGCTCAGCGACGAGTACGCCTGGCACGGCGGCGACGCATGGATCGCGTCGAAGCCGTCGAGCGACACGGTAAGCGCATCGGCCCGCAAGAACTCGAAGGGATAGTTTGGCTGCGGTTCGATGTCAACACCGACGACATCGAAGCCCGCCTCGTGGTAGCCCATCGCCGCACCACCAGCGCCGCAGAACAGGTCAAGCAGCCTCGGCCTCACTGGGCGACAGCCTCCCTGATCCTGTCCATGCCGGCGCCGCACTCCCGGCACTCCATGCTCACCGTCCCGTTCACGGACACCGCGAGCGGACGATAGAGCAGGTCATCCCAGCTCGTACGGCACGCCGGGCAGCGGAACAGGAACGTGTCCAGCACAAGGTCGTGGATCGGATCGCCGGCCACCTTCGTCAAGGTCTCCACGACCACGGCAGGAGGCATGTTCACGAACCGGCGTTTATACGCTCGGGCCCGCCGCTGGAACTTGGACACCATGACCTCATCGCGGCAGATCAGCTCTAGGTCGTCGTGGATGACGCCCTTCGCGTCCTTGTAGGCGTCGCAGGCAGCACCGTCGATCGCTTCGTGCAGGTCATCGAGCGTGTGGCCCTCCTGTAGCCGGGCGACCACAGCCTTCTTGCGTTTCTCGCCGAAGATGACGCGGGTGGAGCCTTTGCGGCAGCAGGCGACCCAGTAGTCGAACACTTCCTGGGCGCGGCTTGCGTCCTCGCGGCAGGCGCTGTCGTACTTCTTCTTCAACTCCGCCTCGGCCTTGGCTTTGAGGCGTCGCATGACGCGCAGATCGACCTCCATGTTCTGCATGTCCACGAGCGCGCTGTCCCGGGCTCGGGTCATGGCGTCCAGCTCGGCCTGCAGTTCGGCGCACCGCCCACATGCCGTAGCAACGG
>JAPSGM010000408.1 GCA_031177555.1 Chloroflexota bacterium | reverse complement strand
GCGTGGCTCGACATCGGCTGGGCCTCCGGTGTGCGCGGTTGGACCGATGATGGCAGCGTCGCCCTGCGGCCGCACTGCGGAACTCAGGAGGTGCGGCGCACCTCCTCGATCAGCTGCCGGGCGATGATCAGGCGCTGGACCTGGTTGCTTCCCTCGTAGATCTGGGCTCCCTTGGCGTCGCGCATGAAGCGCTCGACCGGGTTGTCGCGGCTGTAGCCGGCGCCGCCGTAGATCTGGACCGCGTCGGTGGTCACCCGCATGGCCGTGTCCGACGCGTACAGCTTGGCCATGCTGCTGGCCGCGTTGAACGGCCTGCCGGCATCGCGCAGGCGGGCAGCGCGCCAGGTCAGCAGGCGGGCGGCCTCGACCGCCGTCGCCGCGTCGGCGAGCATGGCCTGGATCATCTGCTGCTCGGCGACCGGGCGGCCGAACTGCGTGCGCTGCGCCGCGTAGCGGGCGGCATGCTCCAGCGCGGCGCGAGCCACGCCCACGCAGCAGGCGGCGATGGAGATGCGTCCGGCACCCAGCCCGGAGAGCGCCAGGCGCAGCCCGTCACCCTCGTCGCCCAGGCGGTTGGCGGCCGGGACGCGCGCGCCGTCGAACACCAGCTCGACCGAGGCGGAATCGCGAATCCCCATCTTCCGCTCGTGCCCGCCGACCCGGAACCCGGGCGTGTCGCGCTCGACGGCGAAGGCGGTGATCCCGTCGCGACCGCGCGAGCGGTCGACCGTGGCGAAGACGACGACCACGTCGGCATCGGCCCCGTTCGTGATCCAGACCTTGGTGCCGGTCAGGGCGTAGCCGTCATCGGTCCGGTCGGCGCGCAGCGCGATGGCGGAGGCATCGGATCCCGCCTGCGGCTCGGTCAGGGCGAAGGCGCCCAGGTGGCGCCCGGCGGTCATCGGCGGCAGCAGGCGTCCCTTCTGCTCGTCGCTCCCGGCGAGGAGGATGCAGAGCTGCGACAGGATGTGGACCGAGAGCGAGACGGCCATGCCCATGTCCGCCACGGCGAGCTCCTCGCAGGCCAGCACCCACGGGAAGCTGCCCATGCCCGCGCCGCCGTACTCCTCCGGGTAGGGCAGCCCGGCGAGGCCGAGCTCCCCCATCCGGTCGAACAGGGCTCGGTCGAAGCGCTCCTCCTCGTCGCGCAGCACGATGGTGGGGGCGAGCTCGCGCTGCGCGAACTCGCGCGCCGTGTCGCGGACGGCCCGCTCCTCCTCGGTGAGGTCGAACGGGTCCGGGCGGGTCGCCGCGGGCGCGGCGGTCGAGGTCATGCGCCGACCTTGTTGCCCTGCTCGTCGTAGGTGTAGAAGCCGCGGCCCGTCTTCCGGCCCAGGTGGCCGGCCGCCACCATCCGGCGCAGGAGCGGCGCGGCGCGGAACTTCGGGTCGCCAAAGCCGCGGTGCAGGACGTCCATCACGCCCAGCATCACGTCATTGCCGATGAAGTCGCTTAGCTCCAGCGGGCCCATCGGGTGGTTCAGCCCCAGCTTCGCCCCGGTATCGATGTCCGCCGCGGTGCCGGTGGACTCCATCAGGGCGAAGATCGCCTCGTTGATGAACGGGCCGAGCATGCGGTTCACCAGGAAGCCGGG
>JAPSGM010000205.1 GCA_031177555.1 Chloroflexota bacterium | reverse complement strand
TGCGCCAGGAGCTGATGGACGAGGCGGGCGACACCATCGAGGCCACCCTCAACCAGATCTCGGAGCAGCTCACCACCGAGGAGCTCACCGCGCTGGGCGCCGAGGTCGTGATCAACGGCGAGTCCACCGAGGACGCGGCCGCGCGCTGGCTGGAGGTCCACGGCTTCTAGGTCTCCGCCGGACCGATGCGGGCGGGGCGCCTTCGGCACTTCGCCCGTATCCTTTGCGGGCACCGATGTCCCAGCACCTGCAGCTCGCTGATTGGCGGCGCCGCGTCGCCGCCCTGTACCACGCCATGCGCACCGATCGCCGCGCCGCGCCCCTGCGCCTGGTTAACCTGCGCGCCGGGAAGGACCGCCTCTTCGCCGAGCATCCGGCCTCGCCGATCCCGGAGGCCGCGCGGCGCGATTTCCGCGGGCTGGCCTACTGGCGCCACGATCCGGCGCTGCGCTTCAGCGTGCCGCTGGAACCGGACCCCCACGCGCCGCCGCTCGACGTACCCCGCTCCGGAGAGGGTCCAGCGATGCCGTTCGTGCGCATCGGCTGGGTCGGCTTCCGCGTGGGCGGCGAGGAGTGCCGCCTGGCGGTGTACTGGCTGGACGAGTACGCCGGCGGCATCTTCATCCCGTTCCTCGACGCGACCGGCGGCGGGGAGACCTACGCGGGCGGCCGCTACCTGTGGGACTCGGCCAAGGGTGCGGACCTGGGCTCGGACGACGGTCGCCTGGTCGTCGACTTCAACTACGCCTACCATCCGTCCTGCGTCTACGACGAGCGGTGGAGCTGCCCGCTGGCGCCGGCCGAGAACCGCCTCGCCGTGCCGATCGCCGCCGGCGAGCGGCTGGAGCCCGCCCGATGAGCCGTCGCTCCGAGCCGCCGGACAGCCGGGCGTCACGGCGCTGCATCAAGTGCGGCCGCGAGGTAGGGCCGGACGAGTCGATCTGCGAGGTCTGCAACCGGGCGGGCATGGCCACGCCCTCGGCCAGTCAGTACCACGGCACCATGGTGGTGGCCATCATCGCCGGCGTCGTGGGGCTGGCGATCTGGGCCAGCCTGGCCATGCGCGGCGTCGGACCGTACGAGGCCCGCGTGCTCGGCGTGCAGCCGGCGCCGCCGGGCGCGGTGGAGGTGACGGTGGAGGTCGAGAACCTCGGCACGTCACGCGGTTACGGCAAGTGCCAGCTCCGCGCGATCGACGCGGGAAGGACGGTGCTCCGGGTCCAGGCCCTCTCCGCGGGCCCGCTCGACGGCGGGCAGGTCGGGACCTTCTCGCAGCGGATCAGCGGCCTCGCCGAGATGCCCGACCGGGTCGAGGTGAGCTGTACGTAGGGGTCACTCCACGATCACCCGCACCTGCAGCAGCCCGCGCGACAGCGGCTGGTCGGTGATGAGCGGCCACGCCGCGTGCGAGAGGTCGGCGACGCGCTGCTCCGCGGTGCCCCAGTAGCACTGGCACCAGTCGACGACCGGCAGGCGGGCGCACCGATCGGCGCAGACGGTGGCGTGGCCGGAGATGCCGCCGGTGTAGCGCCCGCCCAGCGCGCCGGGCAGGGCCACGGTCGCCTGGCCGGGGAACCCGGCGGTCCCCGGATAGGTGCTGGCCGTGCCGCTCACGACGTTGGCCGGGGGAAGCTGGGCCGGCTTCGCAGGCCCGCTCGTTTCTTGGGCATCCGCCTTCGGCCTGCGCTCCGGCCGTTGCGTAGCGTCAGGTTCGGGCATCGGCGGCATGTCGCGCAGGTCGGGCGAGTCCGGCCGGTCCGATAGGACCTGCATCTCGAAGCCGATGCCGCTGAAGGCGTTCGAGGGGTTGGGAGAGGTGCTGGCCGCCACCAGCGCGGCGGGCAGCAGGCAGATGAGAAGCGCGGCGCACAGCGCCACGAGGCGTTCGATCAAGGGATAACGCTCCGTGCGGGTTGAGGAGCGAAGCTCGGGCCGCGCAGGCGGCCCGTCGGTCGATCAGGCAAGGTGCGGTGCGCATGTGGCCACCGCGAGCTCCGCTCGTAGGGCCCCGGCGGGGTGCAAGACCCGTGCCGAATGCCGGCTCGACGCCGGCCGAGGGCGCTTATGCTGCCCCAATGCTACGCGGGATCGGCGCCGCCGTCGCGGCGGCCGTGGTCGTGCTCGTGATCCTTGGTGCGCCGGCGGTGCTGCGACTCTTCAGCGGCGGGGGGCAGGCCCCCTTCGCGGACGCGGTGGACGGCCGGGCGGTGTACGACCCGGCCGGGGCCCTGCCGCCCGGCATCGAAGAGGTGCTCGAGACGCAGATCGATGCGATCGAGGCCCGCTCCGGCGCCGAGGTGGTCGTCTACGTCCGCGTCGAGCCGGCCGCCACCGACGAGAGCAACCTGGCCGATGCGCAGGCGCTCATCGACGCGTGGGGCATCGGGCGGGCCGGCTTCGACGACGGGTTCGTGATCCTGGTCAGCTTCGACGACGACCGGTTCGAGCACGGTGTGCTGAGCACCTACGCCGGGGGCGGCTTCCGCGCGGTGTACCTGGGAGTCGAAGCGCAGGCCGAACTGCGCGACGCGATCATCATCCCGGCCATCCGCCAGGGCGCGCTCGACGGCGGGCTGGTCGAGGCGCTGGTGGCGGTCGACGCCGCCGTGACGCCCGAGGCGACCGGGCGGCTGGAGGCCTATCGGATCCTCAACGCCATGGTCGGCATCCCCGGCTCGATCCTGGCCCTCCTGCTGACCCTCGGCCTCGTGTACTCCGCCTGGCGGCGATACGGCGACGATCCGGACCTGGTCGACTCGCCCTCGGTGCTGATGGCCGGGCCTCCGGCCGGCATGACCCCGCCGCTCGCGACGGTCGTGCGGGACGGCCGGGCCACGCGCCACAGCCTCAACACGATCCTGGTCGACCTCGCCGGGCAGGGCCTCATCGCATTCCGCAACCTCGACCAGGTGGGCAGGGTGAAGAGCGACGACGACCCGGACCCCCTGGTCGATCCCGCCATCGAGGTCAGGCCCATCGACCGGGCCGGGGGGCCCAGGCTCGGCAAGCCGCAGCAGGAGGCGCTGGCCACCATCCGCTCCTCGGCAAGCGACGGGGAGCTGACCCGCGAGTCACTGTGGAGCCTCAACGGGGCGCTGGAGCCGGTGAAGGACCGTCTCGAGCGCGAGGCCGTCCGCCTGGGCTGGCTGACGCAGCGGCCCACCCCGGTCATCACCCGCTGGGTGGTGGCCGGCATCGCCGAGGTCCTGGGGGGCGCGGGTCTCGCCTGGCTGGGGTACAGCCTGCCGATGAGCGGGCTGACGCTCCTGGGGGCGGCGCTGGCGGTGGGCGGCATCGGGACGGTGGCACTGGGGAACGCCATGTCGCAGCGCACGCCGAAGGGCGCCTACGTGGACGCCATGCTCAAGGCCTTCCGGCGCACGCTGCGAAAGACCATGGAGCAGGCGCGCAACATCGGCGAGGTGATTGCGCAACCGGAGGTCCGGCGCCTGGCCGACACGCCGGACAAGGCGGTCGTGTGGGGCATCGCCCTGGGCCTCGACCGGGAGGTCGCCACCGTGCTGGAGCGCGGCCTAGAGGACGCCCGCGCCCGCGGAGCGACGGACGGCGCCTATTACCCGGCCTGGCTCGGCTCGTCGTCACCGTCCAGCTCGTTCGCCGGCGCGTCGGCCACCGGCGCCGGCATGAGTGGCCTCTTCTCGGGAGGCGGTACGCCGGACATCGGCGGCATGTTCGGCGCTCTCGGCAGCGTCGGATCGTCGCCCCCCTCCTCCAGCTCGGGGTCGGGCGGCGGGTTCGGCGGCGGCAGCAGCTCCGGCGGCGGGGGCGGCAGCAGCTCCTTCTGATCGTCTGGCGCCCGCGGCGAGCAGCGTCTATCGTTCTGCCGTGTCATACGACCGACGACCCGATCGCCGTCCCGGCGGCCGTCCCGGTGGGGACCGCCCCGACCGTCCGCCGCGCGACCGGGGCGGGTACGGCGCGGATCGCGGCGGCGCGCGGGATCGCGGGCCTTACGGCGGCGACCGGCCGTCGCGGCCGGACCGCGGCGAACGCCCGCGCGGCGGCGGGTTCCGGCCGC
>JAPSGM010000204.1 GCA_031177555.1 Chloroflexota bacterium | reverse complement strand
AGTCTGGGCCTGTACCCCGGTCCGCCAGTCGTCGCCGTGGACCACGTAGTCGGGCCGGTACTCCCGCAGGTTGGGGACGTAGTCGAGTGTCTCCTGGGGCACCACGCGGGCCACGCCCTTGATGTTCTCGACCACCGCCTTGCGATGGTCGTAGCTCAGGTAGGGCAGGCGCTTGTAGCTGACGATGGCCGCATCGGTCAGGAGGCCGATGGTGACCTCCCCCAGCTCGCGGGCCCGGGCGATGATATTGAGGTGACCGGGGTGGATGAGGTCAGCGCTCATCCCCACATAGACGGTCTTGCTCGGCAAGGCGCGGCCTCAGTCGTCCTGTGGCTGGGCCCCCTGCTGGTCCGCGGGCTGACCGCGGCGCCGGAGCATGGCGAGACCGCGGGCGAGCTGCGTGCGCAGGATGAACGGGATGGCAACCGCGGCGGCGATCACGGTCTGGATGATCAGGCCGCCGGTGGAGGCGTCGAGATACGCGAGCACCATGAGATCGGGACTCCCTCGGGAAAACGGATGATGACCGGCGCAGTCTGGTACATCGGCGCCCATTAGGCAAGGTCCGAAGGTCCTAATGGCGCGTGGTTCCGTCGCCATCCGCATCGACCAGCAAGTCGGTGAGCTCGCAGAGCAGAGCTGCGGCAGGGCGAGCATGGCCGCGACGGCGCGCACCACGCGGCCGGTGGGTACTGGTTGACCGAGCGTAACGGGCCACCTAGGGTTCGTCCGCCGTGAGCAGCCGAACCCTGCGCCTCGCCCTCCGGGCCGTGGCCCTCGCCTGGATCGTCTTCTTCTGGATCTGGCTGATCGGCTTCCAGTCGAGGTTCCTCGAGGTCGACGCGGAGGCGTACTGGGGCTTCCGGCTGGAGGACCTGTACGAGGGAGCGCAGCTGGGCGACCAGGACGCCTTCCTGTACTCGCCGATCGTGGCGTGGCTGTTCCTGCCGCTCTCGGCGCTGCCTTACGAGGTCTTCTACGCGACCCTGGCCGCGGTCAACCTAGCAGTGCTGGTCTGGCTGCTGCGTCCGGAGGTGGCCGCGCTGTCTCTGTTCCTGGTGCCCGTCTCTAACGAGGTGGCGCGCGGCAACATTCACCTGCTGCTGGCGGCGGCCATCGTCCTGGGCTTCAGGTACCCCGCCAGCTGGGCGTGGGTCCTGCTCACCAAGGTCACCCCGGGGGTGGGGTTACTCTGGTTCGCGTTCCGCCGCGAGTGGAGGAAGCTGGCAGTAGCGCTCGGCGTTACGGCCGTGCTGGTGGCCGTATCGTTCCTGATCGCCGCGGACCTGTGGATCCGCTGGTTCCAGATGCTGGCGGGGAACGTGGAGTCGACCCGCCCATCGGTCCTGGAGATCCCGGTGCTGCCCCGGCTGGCGCTCGCCGCGGCGCTGGTGGCCATCGGCGTGTGGCGCGACCGGCCGGCCATCGTGCCGGTGGCGGCCATGCTGGCGCTGCCGGCCATCTGGGTCAACTCGCTGGCCATGCTGGTGGCGGTGATCCCGCTCTGGCGTCGCGGCTGAGCCTGTGGCGACTCGACCCACCGGCATCCCACTGCTGCCCTGGGGGTTGGTGGCCACGCTGACGGTTCCGCTTTCCATCGGGGCGGTGGTGATCTGGTTCCGCGTCCACCCGCCCCTCCTGTTCGGCGACGTGGCCTATTACGAGTCCGCGCTGGCGGCGCTGGTGTCGGACGCGCCGCTCTACGATCCCGCGACGTTCGCGCCACACGTCCTCCGCCCGCCACCCTTCTGGGACCAGGCGCCCTCTATGGCGGTGATCGCCTCCCTGCTGCTCCTCCCGGGCGGCGGCTTGCTGTGGGGGCTGGCCATGGTCCTCTGCGTGCTGGCGGGCCTCGTCATCCTGCTGCCGCGCGTCGGCCCGGGTGGCGTTGCCCTCATGGCCCCGGTCCTGATCGCGCTGCCGCCGGTCCTAGAGGCGATGGCGTGGGCGAACAACAGCGCGCTGGCCTTTGCCGCCCTCGCCGTCGCCTGGCGCTGGCCGCGCCATGCGGGTTGGGCCATCGGCGTGGCCACGGCGGCCAAGCTGATTCCGGTGCTGATGGTCGCATGGCTGGTCGGACGGCGGGACTGGCGTGGTGTCCTGATCGCCTTAGGCATCCCGGCGGCGCTGACAGCCGTGGCCATGGTGCTGGTGGATCCGTGGGTCGTCGTCGACTTCATCCGCGTGCGTCTCGCCCAGGAGCCGCTGCCGCGGGTACAGCGCTGGGGCCTGTCCGATTGGGGCGCGCCTGAAGCGCTGACGTGGGTCCTGGCCTTCGGCGTGGCCGTCCTGGCAGCATGGCGCGCAAGTTTCAGCCTGGCCGTCGTGGCCGTGATGCTGGTGGCGCCGGCCACGCACATGCATTACCTGGTCATGCCGCTGGTGCCCGCCATTGGCATCTGGATACCGTGGTTGCTGGAGCGGCGGAGGGACCATCGGCCCATACGAGCGGTGCCTGCACGCACCTAGACTGCTGCCGATGTCTTTGCCGATGCCGAAGCCGCTGCGCCTGGTCCTTCTCAGCGCGCTCATGCTATTCGTGGAGCTGGCACTGATCCGGTGGACCGGATCGAACGTCGTCTTCCTGTCCTACTTCAGCAACTTCGTGCTGCTGGGGTCATTCCTGGGCATCGGCATTGGGTTCCTGCGCGGCAAGGCCAGGGTGAACCTCTTTCCATACGCGCCGATTGCGCTCATGGTGCTGGTGGGCCTGGTCATGATCTTCCCGGTCCAGATCGACCGGCAGGGCAGCGAGCTCATCTTCTTCGGCGGGTTCAACATGACGGGCCTGCCGGCGTGGGTCACACTGCCGGTGATCTTCGCCCTGGTGGCCACGGTGATGGCGCTGATCGCCGAAGGCGTGGCTCGCACCTTCGTCGAGTTCGAGCCGCTCGAGGCGTACCGCTGGGACATCGCGGGCAGCCTGCTCGGGATCATCGGTTTCTCCGTCCTCTCGTTCACCTGGGCTCCGCCGATCGCGTGGGGCGCCGTTGCGGGGGTCCTGTTCTTGTTCCTCCTCCCGCGGGTTCGCCCGGTGCAGGTGGTAGCCCTGGCGGGGCTGGTGATCATCCTGGGCCAGGAGTCGCTGGTGCCCGTCTGGAGCTGGTCGCCCTACTACAAGGTCCAGGCCGTCAACTATCCCGAGCTGCCGGCGACAACGACGATCCACGTGAACGGCATCCCGTTCCAGACCGCCGCCTCGGTGGAGAACCGACGGCGGGGAGCCACCGTGTACTTCGTCCCGTACGAGCGCGCGCAGCTGGAGTCGCTGGACGACGTCCTGATCGTGGGTGCGGGCAGCGGCAGCGATCTCGCGATTGCCCTGGCCGAAGGCGCCGGCCATGTGGATGCGGTCGAGATCGATCCACGCATACAACAGATCGGCGCCGAGCGCCACCCGGACCGCCCGTATGCCGATCCCCGGGTGGACGTGTACATCGACGATGCCCGCGCCTTCCTGGAGCGGACCCAACGCCAATACGACCTCATCCTCTTCGCCCTGCCCGATTCGCTGACGCTGGTGTCGGGCCAGTCGTCACTCCGGCTCGAGTCGTACCTGTTCACGGTGCAGGCCATGGAGGAGGCGCGCGCCCATCTCAAGCCCGGCGGCGTCTTCTCCATGTACAACTACTACCGCGAGGACTGGCTCGTGGACCGACTGGCGGGCACGCTGGCGCGGGTGTACGGCCACGCGCCGTGCGTCGACTCCGTTGGCGAGGAGGGCAGGCTCGCGGTCATCACGATCTCGCCCGACCCGGCCGATGTCGCCTGCCCGGGAGACTGGCACCCGACGGACGCAGCGGCTGCTGCATCGCCGGCGACGGACGACTATCCGTTCCTCTACCTCCGCGAGCGATCGATCCCCGTGCTCTATCTCGCCACGCTGGGCATGATCCTGCTGGTCTCGCTTGCGACGGTCCGCGGCGTCGCCGGACCGCTTCGGCCGATGCGCACGTACCTGGATCTGTTTTTCATGGGCGTTGCGTTCCTTCTCCTCGAGACCAAGAGCGTGGTCCAGTTCGCGCTGCTGTTCGGAACGA
>JAPSGM010000203.1 GCA_031177555.1 Chloroflexota bacterium | reverse complement strand
CGGCCACCCTACCGGCCGATGCCGCCCGCGACAAGGTACGCTCTGCGGGTGCCGAGCCTGCCCTGGGACCTGCCCCGCCGTCCCCTCATCGTCGCCGCCGTCACCCCGCTGCGCGACGAGGGCACGGAGCTTGACGAGGCGGCGATCTGGCCGATGGCCCGCTTCCTCACCGAGCACGGCGCCGACGGCGTGTTCGCCTGCGGCACGACCGGCGAGGGCATCCTCCTCTCGCCCGACGAGCGGAGGCGGGCCGCGGTGCTGTTCCGCGCGGCCCTGGCGCATCAGCTGCTCGTCGTCCACTGCGGCACACAGAGCACCGCCGATACCACTGCCCTGGCCGCCCACGCCGCCGAGATCGGGGCCGATGCCGTGGCGGTCATCCCGCCGCCCTATTTCCCGCTCGACGCCGACGCGCTGACCGGTCACTTCGTGGCGGCGGCAGCGGCATGCGCTCCGCTGCCCTTCTTCATCTACGCCTTCACCGCGCGCAGCGGCTACCCCGTGCCGGTGGACGTGGTGGCGCGCGTGCGCGAGGCGGCGCCGAACCTCGCCGGCCTGAAGGTGAGCGAGGCGCCCTTCGCCAGCGTGGAGCCGTACCTGGCGCTCGACCTGCCGGTGCTGGTCGGCTCCGAGCCACTGATTCCGGCGGCGGTGGCGGCCGGGGCCGCCGGCTCGGTCTCCGGACTGGCCGCGGCATTTCCCGACGTGGTTCGCGAGGCGCTGGATCGGCCCGGGGCCGCCGCCGAGGCGCGCCTGGCGCAGCTGCGCGGCGCCATGGAGGCGCAGCCCTTCATCGCGTCCGCCAAGCACGCGCTCGCGCGCCGGGGCGTGCCGGTGCGCCCGGACATGCGCGCGCCGTTGCGCCCGCTCACCGCTGCCGAGGCATCGGGGCTGGATGCGCGGCTCGCCGCGCTCAGCCCGGCCGCGGCCGTCCCGAAGACCTAGCTCCGGGGACCGCCCTGGCGCAGCATCTCGAGCGTCGCCACGGCGGCGACGGCCACCTCGGGGTCGGCGTCGGAGGCGGCGACCCGGCTCAGCATGCCGGGCACGTCGCCGAGCTCCGCGGGCCATGCCGATGTTCGCCAGCAGGCGCGCCACCAGGTCCGCGTCGTGGCCGAGGGCCAGCTCGGCCGAGGCGAGACCCCGTTCGTACAGCTCCCGCGCACGCGCGATGCCGTCCGGCTGGGACTCGACCTTGACCGCCAGCGCGTTCAGCGTCTCCGCCGTGCGCCGATGGCCCTCGCCCAGCGCTCGCTCGCAGCGGCGCAAGGCCTCCTCGTGCAACCGGATCGCCTCCTCCGCCGCACCGGCCCGAAAGAGCGCGACGCCCATGTTGTTGAGGCTCTCGATGCTGTCCTCGTGGTCGGGGCCGAGCGCCTCCGCGCGCAGGTCGTAGGAACGCCGCAGCGTCGTCAGCGCCTCGTCAAGGCGGCCGATGGTGACCCGAAGCACGCCCACCAGGCTCAGGTCCATGCCGATGGCCGGGGCGTCGCCACGTGCGGCGTCGACCCTCAGCGCCTCCTCGGCGAGCGGCCAGGCGGCATCGATGCGACGGCGTACAGGCACTCCCCCAGCAGCTGCGCCGCCGGATCGATCACCTCCGGGCGGTCGAGATCCCGCGCCCGCTCCAGCGCGCGCTCCGCGAGCAGCCGGGCAGACCCCGGATCACCGGCGTCGAGCCGCCGGCGCGCTTCCTCGGCCAGCGAGACGGCCACCGCCTAGCCGGACTCCCCCGGGTCGGTGGCCACGGCCATCTGGCCGCCGGTGGCGATGCCCGTCTCGCGGTGGAACGGCGCCGTGGCGGCGTCGTTCATCTCGAAGCGGGACGGAGGGGCGGCATCGGCCAGGGAGGCGATCTCCTCGGGCGTGAGTTCGTAGCCGAAGCGGATGGCGGCCACGTTCTCGTCGACGAAGCGGCGCGGCAGCGACTCGCGGATGGCCGGCTCGTCGAACTCGATCTCCGCCAGCCGCAGCAGCCGGCCGAGCGCGATCATGTTGCCGAACAGCTCCTTGCCAAAGCGTTCCGAGCCCAGCGACGCGAACGGGATCTGCTCCGCGCCCGGAACGTTGAGCCCCAGGTCGGTGACCACCTTGCGGCCGCTGATGCGCAGGTGCCCCTTGTCGGCCAGCTTGAGCATGATGTCCGCCTCCTCGACCACCGGGTTGAGGATGGGAGCGTCGTCGAAGATCACGAAGGCGTCGGACATGGAGCCGCGCACGCTGGAGTCGTAGTCGAACAGGACCGTGACCTCCTTGCCCATCCGGGCCAGCAGCGCGCCCAGCACGCCGGCGATCACGCGCACGCCCTGCCCGCCGACGCCGTCGAGCGCGATCCGGGTCGCCATCAGTCCTGGCCCGATGCCTCCGGGTCCGTGCCGGCCTCGCGCAGCGCCTCCTCCAGGCTGATCTCGCGCTTCGCGACACGCAGCTTCAGCTCGGACGGCAGCCGCTGCATGAGGGCCAGCTTTCGCTGCGCCTCGGCGCGCCTGGCTTCCTTCGGATCGAGGTCAGGCGGCGCGGCGTCCGCCGCGGTGCGCGGTGCGGCGGGCTGCGTGTCGCCGCCCGGCGCGCCGCCGATCAAGTCGCGGCCCTCAACAGCCGCCTCCGCCTTCTGCGCCGCCAGCTCGGTCGGCTGCTCCTGCGTTTCGGGATCCGCGCCGCTGGCGCTGATCTCCATCTCGCCGGGAGCGACCAGCGCGCCGGCCGGCGCGCTGGCGCCGGTGCGCAGCCACTCCGGGATCGGGATGCCGGCCTGCGACAGCGCCTCGACCAGGGTGATCTCCTTGCGAGCCACGGACATCTTCACGTCGCCAGACAGCTGCGCCATGAGCGCGGCGCGCTCCTGCGACTCGGCCCGCTTCCGCGCCTTGGCCTCGTCATCGGCCGTCGGCGGCTTGGCGGTGGCACCGGCGGCGCCGGGCGAATCGGTCGTGGAGGCCATCGGTCCGGCAGGCTGCGCAGGCAGCTCCTCGGGCCGCGGGGGAGCCGCTGTCGTCCCGGACCCATTGCCGTTCATGGTGGCGGCGGCGCCATCGGCCTCCGGGTACAGGATCCCGATCTCGAACGGGTTCAGGTGGGTGGCGTCCTTGCCGGCGCGCTTGTAGGTCTTGCGGTAGAAGGTGAGCATCTCGTTCGCGCTGGCGAAGCCGATGCGGCGCCCATTGTTCTCGATGCACTGGCTGGTGATGTCCACGAAGCTGAAGCCGGGGTGCTCGATCGCCTCGCGGATGACGTTGCGCATGTGCAGCTGGTGGTAGACGGTGGTCTTGGCGTAGACCGCGTGCGGCGAGGATCGGACCAGGCCCTGCAGGTTGATGGGCGTGTTCGGGTTGCCGGCGGGTGAGGACAGCGTCTTGGTCCCCGACGGCGTGGTCGGGCCCGTCTGGCCGCCGGTCAGCCCGTAGATCTCGTTGTTGTTGCACAGCACCGTCAGCGGGGCGTTGCGGCGGATGGCATGGATCAGGTGGTTGCCGCCGATGCTGGCCGTGTCCCCGTCCCCGGCCACCACGATCACGTTCATCTCCGGCCGAACGGTCTTGATCGCCTCGGCCACCGGCATCGTCCTGCCGTGGAGGGTGTAGACGCTCTCGAACTTCATGTAGCCGCCCATGCGGCCGGTGCAGCCGATGCCGGTGACGATGATGGTGTTGGTCTCGTCCAGGTCCATCTCGTCCAGGACCATGGCCAGCTGCATCATGATCGTGCCGATCCCGCAGCCCGGGCACCAGATGGTGGGGAACAGGTCGAGCTTGAGGCGGCTCTTGAACCCCAGCTCGGCCAGCGTCGCCTCGGGCATCAGCCGACCCCCAGCGGCGAGCGGGGCTGTTGCTCGGTCGGTGGCGCCGGGATGGGCGGCTCCGACGGCCCGCCGGACAGGACCCGCTCCAGCCCGTCACGCACCGCCTCCAGCGAGATGCGGCCGCCCAGCAGCGGCACGCGCTTCACCTCGCGGCCCAGGGCCAGCTGCGCCATGTCGGCGTACTGCCCGTCGTTCGCCTCGATGCACACGACGTGCTCGTAGCGATCGGCGATCGACCGCAGTTCGTCGC
>JAPSGM010000202.1 GCA_031177555.1 Chloroflexota bacterium | reverse complement strand
TCGCCGGGTGGCCCGTCGCGGGGCGGTCGCCGGCCGCCGGGTCCCGGTCGACGCGCTGGTGCCGCTCGAGATTGAGGGGCGCGGGGGCCTCGACGCCCTCCATCGGCGGGCCTTCGTCGCCGGCCCGATCGACGACGCCATCACCGGCGAGGGCTACGCGTACCGCCACGCCCTGCTCCGTGACGCGGGCTATGCGTCGTTGGCCCGGGCCGAGCGAGCGACGCTCCATGTCGCCATGGCGCGCTGGCTGACGGAAGTCGCCGGCGAGCGTGCCGACCTCGTGGCCGAGGCGGTGGCCGAGCACTATGCCGCCGCCATCGAGAGCCTGCCACGTCTGGGCGCCAGCGACCTCCCCGAACAGGCACAGCTGGCGGAACTGGCCGCTCAGTGGTACGAGCACGCCGCCGATGCTGCCCTGCGGCTCAGCGCCCACGACGCTGCCTCCCGCCTCTTCACCCGCTCGGTGGAGTTCACCAGCGACGAGGCCCGGCACGATCTGGCACGCCGCCGGCTGCGCCTGGGTGAAGTGCTGGCCGCGAGCGACGACCTGGATCGCGGTATCCGCGAGTTGTCGGCCGCCCTGGAGCTTGCCGGCGGCGATCCGCCCACGATCGCCCGTGCCGCTCACGCGCTGGCGGGGGCGCACGTGCAGCAGATTCGCTTCACCACGGCCGAGGAGCTGGCCGCTCGCACGCTCGCGCTTCTCGCCGATGAGCCTCCCGCGTTGCGGGCGCGGCTCCATGCGATCCACGCCTGGGCCGTAAGCGCCCAGGGGCGATCCGACGGCGTACTCGGCGAGATCGACGTCGCGATCGCCGCGGCCGAGGCATCCGGCGACCCGGCCGTCGAGGTGGACGTCCTCGAGCACGTGGCCGCCGCCCGCGACGAGCTCGGCGAGGCGGGCGTTGCTGCCTGGGAGGAGCTGGAAGCCAAGGCACGTGCCGTCGAGCGCTGGCACTCGGTCGTGGTCGCCAGCCGCATCCAGGCCATGTTCCTGGCCGAGACCGATCCGATCGCCGCGCTGGCTCGGCTCGAAGCGGTGGCCGAGCTCGGATTGGCGCACGGGCTGACTGAGCAGGCCGGCTGGGCCGACTATGGACGTTGCGAGGGCCTCTGGGTGCTCGGTCGTTGGGACGATGCGCTAGAGATCGGCCTGCGGGCGATCGAGCTCGGCGATCGGCTCGGGTACCGGAGGCTCAGCTTCCGGACGTGGGTCGTCGTCCTGCCGATCGCCGCTGCCCGGCGTGACGCCGAGATGGCAGAGCGCTGGGAGCGCTGGTGGTCGGCGTACGCCTCGTACTTCCCGGCCGCGCCATCGCCGTATGCGCGGGTCCTCCACGCAGCGATCGGCATCTGGCTGGCTCAGGCACGGGGCGATCGGCCGCGGCCGGCCGCTGGCGACGTCGCGGAGGCAGTTATCCCGGTAGGCAGCCCATATTTTCTCAACGCGGCCGAGACGCTGGTCCGGGCCTGGCTCGATGGCGGCCGCCCGGAGCCCGCGGCCGCGGTCGCCCAGCGCTCCGCAGGCTTCGCAGCGGAGGCCGACGCCAGCCGGCTCATGCGTGCCTCGACCGCGCTCATCTCTGCCTGGGTCGGAAGCTCCGACGAGGCCGCTCGCCACGCGCTCGACCTGGCGCGCGAGCACGGAGCCGTGTGGTGGGAGCTCCGTGCCTTGCAGGCGCTCGGCGATCCGGCCGCCTCCGCCATTGCCCGCCGCCTCGGTGTGGATCCAGGCTGACCATGCCCGCGCGGCCGCCCCGGAAGACCTGCGGAATTCCAACTGGAGCTACGACCGGGGAACCGATGGGGGAGGCATGAGGAGCGCGTAGACGAAGCCCATGATCCCGAAGAACGCGATCGAGGCGATTATGGTCCAGGCATCGGCGGGGGTGAATTCAAACATGACGAACAGGAGCCCGATGCCCAGCCCGACCAGGATCCCACCGAACGCACCGAGGAAGGGGTGACGGCGGACGGGCATCAGCGTACCTCCCGGACGGGCAGCACGAGTCCGGGACGGGCCTGCCACAGCACGACCAGGCCCAGCGCGATGATCAGCAGGGCGATCCAGAAGGGAATGGTCGTGGGCGGGCTCGCCGGCGGGTCGTCGACCAACCGGAGCCACAGACTGCCCCGGCACGCGCGTTCATCCCCCGTGACCTCGCCCGAGACGAAGAACAGGCCGGTGATCTTGATCGGCATGGCGCTGCTGACGTCGATCTCTCCTTCCGCCGATGTCTCCTGCTCCTCGTTTGCGCCGGCGCCCCGGAACGGGGTCGGGATGAGGAACACGTCGACGCTCCAGCTCAGGTTGGTGATGGGTTGCTCACCCGTATCGCCCTCGTATCGCACCGTCCCGTCGTAATCGACCCGGAAGGGATCGGCGCGCGTCCCGCCCTCGCCGCCGCCAGGGTCGCCCACGGCCGTGTCGAGCGGTTCACTATCCGCGTCGAATGACTGGAGGATCAGCCGGCAGTCGGTCAGGTCGAACGCGGCGACGGGCGAGGCAAGGATCAGCGCCGCGGCCATCGCCAAGGCAGCAGCGGCGACGCCTGCCCGCATCATCCATGACGGCGCATGGCGTGACCGAGATGGCTGTGGCTGGAAGGTGTGGCGCATGCTCCGAGAGCGGTCGCTCGCACGAACGCTTTCCGACCAAGCACTGTGGGCCTGCATCAGCGGTGCCACCCCCGTCTCGACTGGCGTCCCTACAATCGAACGGCAGTCAGAGGGAACGTCGTGACACAGGCCACCCCGTCGGTCGCGCCGGTGCAGCCGGATCGCCTTACGCTGCTCGCCTTCACCGGCGTCGTCCTCTTCGGCGGGCTGAACGCGATCGCGGTCAAGCAGAGCGTCCTCGAGCTGGACCCGTTCTGGAGTGCCGGGCTGCGCTTCTTCGTGGCGGCGCTCCTGCTCTTCGCCCTGGTCGCGGTCAGCGGTCGCGCGCTGCCACGGGGCCGGAGCTTCGGTGGCGCGGTCCTCTACGGCCTGGTGGCGTTCACGGCGAGCTTCGGTCTCGCCTACTCGGCCCTGCGCGAAGTGCCTGCCGGCACGGCCATCGTCTTCCTGGCGCTGGTGCCGCTCCTCACCTTCGGGCTCGCCATCGTCCACCGGCAGGAACGCTTCCACGTCCAGGGGCTCCTCGGGGCACTCATCGCCCTGGCCGGGGTGGCGATCGTGGTCGTCGACCAGCTCGGTGCGGCGGTGCCCATCGTCTCCATCCTCCTGATGCTGGCTGCCACCCTCTTCATCGCCGAGAGCGGGATCATCCTGAAGTGGGTGCCCCGCAGCGACCCTTTCGCAACCAACGGCGTCGCGATGCTCGCCGGCGGCATGGTCCTGGTCGCCATCTCGCTGGCGGGAGGCGAGCGATGGACCCTCCCGAACGCGAGCGGTACCTGGCTGGCGATGGGATACCTGGTGATCGGCGGCTCCATCGGCCTCTTCGGGCTCTACCTGTTCGGGCTGCGGCGCTGGACGGCATCGGCGATGTCGTACGTGACCCTGCTCATGCCACTCGTGACGGTGCCGGTCGCGGCGGTCCTGCTCGCCGAGGAGGTGTCGCCGACCTTCCTGGCCGGGTCCGCGATCGCTCTGGCGGGCGTCTACGTCGGGGCCTTCCTGCGGATCAGGCCGCGCCGCTCTTCGGCCACCAGCCTCCCGGAGTGCCTCCCTGTCGCCGAATGCGCCGATGCGGAGCCCGCCCCCGCGCGGCCCGCCATCGGGCGCGCGTCGTAGCCGGGACCTGGAGCGGCGGCGGTGTGGGACGACCTCGTTGACTGGCTGCTCTCGCTGGGCAGCGAGTACGGCGTCGACCCGCTGGTCTACGCCGTCATCTACGTCGCGGCGGCGCCGCTCTTCTTCGGCTCGCTGGCCTGGCTGGTGCGCAGCCTGCGGGCCGGCCGGCCCGCTGCCCTGCCGCTGGCCTCGACCGCCCTCTTCTTCAGCGCGCCGACGCTGTACGTCTTCCTCGCCGGGCGCAACCTGCCCGCGTGGGTGTACGGCGCGCTCATCGGCCTGGCCGTCATCGGTACCGTGTTCGCCGTTCGC
>JAPSGM010000052.1 GCA_031177555.1 Chloroflexota bacterium | reverse complement strand
GGGGCCCGCAGCTCGTCGCCGGTGGAGAGGATGGCCACCCGCGGCGGGCGACGCAGCGCCAGCTCCCCGATGCCCAGCGACGCGAGCACCGCCACGCCGGCGGGCCCCAGCGGCGCCGCCGGAAGGTAAACGACGTCGCCGGCGCGCGTGTCGTGGCCGGCGGCGCGGACGTAGCGACCAGCATCCACCGCCGGCACCAGCACCCTGCCGTCGCGCTCGGTGGCGTCCTCCAGCGGGACGATGGCGTCGGCACCGGGCGGCAACGGGGCGCCGGTCATGATCCGCAGGGCGGTCCCCGGCTCCACCGCCGTCGCGGCCGCCGAGCCGGCAGCCACCTCCCCGGCAAGCCGCAGCTCGCCGGGCGCGTCCGCAGCCCGCAGCGCGAAGCCGTCCATGGCCGAGTTGTCGAAGGGCGGCACGTCGACCGTCGCGGTGACGCGGAACGCGGCCGGAACGCGGCCGGCGCATCGGTCCAGCGGGCAGGTCTCGGTCCCGGTCAGGCGCGCCGTCGCCAGGATGGCGGCCAGCGCCTCCTCCACGGAGCGCATCGGGTCAGACGCCCAGCTTCATCCGCGTGTCGACCAGGCGCAGGATCCCGGCGCGGGTCAGCAGGCCCAGCACCGTCCGGCCGTCCTCGTCGACCACCGGCAGCTGGTTCACCTCCCGCTGCTGGAGGACCTTCAGGGCGCGCTCCAACTGCTCATCGGGCCCCACCTTCGCCAGCTCGGCGTACCGGGTCATGATGTCGGTAACGCGCGCCATGGGCCACTGCTCGCGGGCGACCTGCCGGATGTCGGAGAGGGTCACGATCCCGGCCAGCCCGCCGTCGTCATGTCGCACCAGGAAGGAGCGGTCCTCGCCGCGCATGAGCCGCTCGTTGACGAGATCCGCCACCGTCTCGTTGGGCGTGACTGACGCCGGCTCGGGCTCCATCACGTCGCGGACCCGGACGCCACGCAGCATGCGCTGGAAGCTCAGCTCGGCGACAGAGGACTCGGCCGCGCTCGAGATGAACCAGCCGATCAGCGCCAGCCAGATGCCGTTGAACACGCCACCGTCGAAGGCGATGTACGCCCCCAGCCCGATCAGCAGGTAGCCGAACAGGCGCCCCACCGTGGCGGCGTTGCGCGTGGCGGCGAACTGGTCGCCGCGCAGGCGCCACAGCAGGGCGCGGAGCATGCGGCCGCCGTCCATCGGAAAGCCGGGAATTAGGTTGAAGACGCCCAGGCTGACGTTGATGAACGCCAGCCAGCCCAGGACCGCGGCGAACTGCTCCTGGCCGGTGACGACCGTCAGGCCGTAGAAGGCAGCCCCCAGCAGGATGCTGCACAGCGGGCCGGCGAAGGCGATGAGGGCCTCCTGCCGAGGCGTCCCGGCGTCGCCCTCTAGCGTGGCCGCCCCACCGAAGACGAACAGCGTGATGTCGCGAACCTTGATGCCGAAGCGCCGGGCCACGAGGGCGTGCGACAGCTCGTGCGCCAGGACCGATGCGAAGAACAGCGCCGCCACCACGGCCGCCACGACCCAGTACAGGGCGGGCTCCCAGCCGGGAAAGCTCTGCGGCAGGTTGCCGATCGCCAGCGAGTAGGTGACCAGGAAGGCGATGACCAGCCAGGACGGATGCAGTGCGATCCGAATTCCCGCGACGGAGCCGATGGTGAACGAGTTGGAGCCCATCGGGGGCAGTGTAGCCGCGCGCCTTAGGCCGCCTCGGCGGCGGCGCGGGGGCGGAGGGCCAGCAGGGCCACGACCAGTGCACCGAGCACGATGGTCCCCCCGGCCAGCAGCGCCGCCTCGAACCAGAACGGCTGCGGGAAGAAGCGCAGGAGGTTCGAGTCCGGGCCGAACTGCCAGGTGCCGGCCTCGAAGAAGATGGCGTGGAACGCGGCGAACGCCACGTCGAAGGCGATCGCGAAGAAGGCTCCCACCCCGATGGCCGCCGCCCCCAGGGACCCGGCCGCCACTAGCATCAACCGGCCGCGCCGGGATGGCTCGCCGCGCAGCCGGCGCGCGCCGAGGACGGCGACGACCAGCGCCAGGACGTCGGCGAGCAGCAGGCCGCGCACGACGGCCCCCACGTCGCGCATGTGGCTGCGCTCCGAGGCGTCCAGGACCGGCTGCCGCCCGTCGATGCTCACGGTGAAGTCACCATCGGCGAGCAGGTCGCCGAGCATGGCCGTCGTGGCGTCGTGGGCCGTGCCCGGGTCGACGCCGAGCCGCGCGGCCACGTCGTGGCGGTCCTGCATGAGGGACACGACGGGTGGCGCGAACAGGAGCATCGGTCCGGTGAGCAGGATGGCCAGCGCCACGCCTACCGCGAACACGAAACCGACCAGGGGATGGGCGCGCGGCGGGGTCATCGGTCAGGAGCCGCGCGGAGCGCGTGTGTCAGAAGGCCCTGCCGGGCAGACGGCTGGCGCCGACGATCATCGACAAGATGGCGCCGACAATGGAGATCACGATGGAGCCGAGCAGGGCCGCCCAGAAGTCGGCCACCTCCAGGCCCAGCTGCAGCTCGCGGCTGATGACGCCGGTCAGCATGAGCATGAGCGCGTTGATGACCAGCAGGAAGAGGCCCAGCGTGACGATGCTGATCGGGAAGGTCAGGATGCGCAGGACCGGGCGCACGTAGCTGTTGACCAGGCTGAAGACCACGGCCACCAGCAGGAACTTCCACCACCAGTCATCGTTGCGGTCGAAATCCAGGCCCGGGACGATGAGCACGGCGACGAACAGCGCCGCCGCGTTGACGAGGATCTGGAGCACCCGGTCCATGACGGGCCACAGGGTAGCCGATGGCCCGTCAGGTCGGCAGCAGCTTGCCGCGGACCCAGGCGCCCCGCACCATCTCAGGGTGCGGCCGGAAGATGAGCCGGCTCATCAGCTCCTCCGGGTCGGTCAGCTCCTCCGACTCGGGCAGCGGATCGGTCAGCACCGGATCGACCACGATCAGGTCCGCCTCCTTGCCGGCCTCCAGCGACCCGATGCGCTCCCCCATCCCCAGCGCGCGGGCTCCGGCCAGCGTCCCGAGTCGCAGCCAGTCGAGTGGGCTGAGCCGTGGTCGAGCCTCGCCGCCGGCGAGGTGCAGGACCCGCGCGGTCACCGCCGCGGCACGCATCACCGAGAAGATCGACAGCTCCGGTCCCGCCGCCAGGTCCGAGCCGAGGCCCACCGGGATCCCCGCCTCCAGGTAGCGTGCCAGCGGCATCAGCCCGCTGGAGAGGAACAGGTTCGAGGCCGGGCAGTGCGCGACGCGGGCGCCCGACGCCGCGAGGCGCTCGACCTCGGATGGCGAGAGGTGGATGGCATGGGCCAGGATCGCGCGATCGTTCAGCCCGCCGGCGCGCTCGTAGACGTCCAGGTAGTCGCGCGACTCCGGGAAGAGGCGCTTCACCCTGTCGCACTCGCCAGCATCCTCGGCCAGGTGGCTCTGCCACCAGGCTCCGTAGTAGGCGGCCAGCCGCGCCGACTCGGCGAGCATCTCCTCCGTGCAGGAGACCGCGAAGCGCGGCGTGAAGGCGTAGCCCAGCCGCCCGTCGTCGGCGCCATGCCAGCGCTCGCACAGGTCGGCCGACTGGCGCAGGCTGGTGTCCAGGATGTCGTGGCGCGCGATCTGCGCGTCGTAGGTGACGCGGTCCATCATCACCTTGCCGATCACCGCCCGAATGCCGTGCTCCTCGGCCGCTGCGAAGCAGGCGTCGGTGCTCTCCGGCCAGAGGGCCGCGTAGGCGGAGATGGTGGTGGTGCCGGCCGCCGCCAGCGCGCGGAAGACGAGTGGCGCCTGCACCTCCGCCACCTCGCGGGCGTACGCCTGCTCCAGCGGGAAGATGTAGCGGTCCAGCCAGTCGAGCAGCTCCATGCCGGCGCCGAGCCCCGCGTTGGGCACCTGGGGCAGGTGCACGTGCAAATCCACCAGGCCCGGCATGGCCACCCACGGTCGCAGGTCCAGGACCGATGGATCGGCGGGTCGCGCGCCCCACGCCTCCACGGCCACCAGGCGGCCGGTCGCGTCCACCTCCAGGCACGCATCCGGCAGGTGGCCGACGGCGCCGTCGTCGAGCGGCGTCAGGACGCGGGCGCGCAGCGTGAACGGGGGCCGCGCGGGGAGGTCGGGGCGGTCGCTCACCCCGCCGATGCTAGCGACGCAAGCGCACGGCGACCACGATCGTCGCCAGGCCGACGCTGAACGCCACGCTGTTGGGCACGATCAGCGCCCAGTTGCCGAGCGAGACGCCGTACGCGACCCACAGCGCGAAGCCGCCCTCCAGCACCGACAGGTAGGCGATGGAGACGTCGGCCGACGACCGCGTCTGCAGCATGCGCCGCATCTGGAGGAAGGGCGAGACGGCCATGAGGACGCCGTAGGCAGCGGCGATCGGCCCGAGCGCATCGGACAGTGCAGAACCTCCCGGGAGAGACTCGGCGCTCGGACGTTCGGGACCGCGTTCGCTGGCTCGGGGAAAGGAACCCGCCCAGGAGGAGCGCAGACGCGATCGCGCCCATGCTACGGCATGCCGGCCGGCGCCGCCCGTCAGGCGCCCGCCACCTCCCGCCACTCGCTGGCGAGCAACGCGTAGATCAGCTCATCGGTCCAGACACCCTTCACCAGCTCGTTCTCCCGGAAGAGCGCCTCGCGACGCATGCCCAGCCGCTCCATGACGCGGGCCGATGCGACGTTCCGGCCGTCGCAGCTGGCGAAGATCCGATGCAGCCCAAGCTCCTGGAAGCCGAGCGCCAGCAGCGGAACGCTTCCCTCCGTGGCGTACCCGTGCCCCTGGTGGGCCGGGTGGGTGATGTACCCGAGCTCCCCCTGCCGATGCTCGCGGCTGTGCAGCCGCAGGCTGTAGTCGCCCACCAGCTCGCCGGTGTCCCTCCGCACAGCGGCGAGCCGGAGCGAGTCACTCGTCTCGTCGATGCGGGTCATCGACTTCAGCCGCTCCAGCTGCTGGACGACCTCTGCGCGGGTCCGCGGCTCCCAGTACAGGAATTCGGTCACCTCCGGGCGGCTCTGGATGGCGAGCAGCTCCTCCAGGTCGCCGTCCTCGAATGGGCGCAGGCGGAGCCGCTCCGTCTCGAGCGGGTAGTCCGGCCGCAGGACGCCGGTCATGTGACCCGCGCCGGGCTCTCGTCCACCGGGCGGGCAGTGCGCAGGATGGCAACGGCTGCCACCACACCGATGCCCATGCCGGCCGCGAAGATCGGCCATGCGAAGTCGGTCGGCGTGCCGCCCTCGAGGACGACGCCGGCATTCAGGATGAAGCTGACGAAGACGACCACCCCGCCCAGGAGGAGGGCGGCCAGCGGCAGCGGGGCGGCCGTGGCGTGGAGCCCGGCGTGGTAGCGCCCGGCCAGAGCCAGCCCAAATCCCACAAGGGCGAGGCTGACGGCCACCGGCGCCCAGACCGGCGCAGCCCACGGAACCGGGATCAGGAAGAGCAGATCCCAGATCGCCAGCCCCGTCGGCCAGCCGCTGAAGACCCACAGCCAGAAGTAGTAGCCGATGTCCCAGGCGCCCAGGACGACCGCCGCCCAGGCCAACCGCTCCAGCCCGCTGCGGCCGACCAGCCATCCCACGGAGGCGATCATGACCAGCGTGGCCGCCTCGCGGCCGACCTCGATCCACCCGAGGCGCCCGCTGAGCTCGCTCTCCAGGTCGATCGGGAACACGTCCCCCGTGGAGACTCCCAGCGCCTGGCGCAGGTAGACGACCACCGCCGACTCGACATAGGCCATTGACAGGGCGTACGCCGCCACGAGCACGAGGACCCCGGCCCGGGGCAGCTGGATGGTCATGCGCCGAGCATAGCGGCGGGACTGGCAGCGGTCATGCAGCGCTCGTGGTCAGGGAACCGCCACCGCCCGAGGAGACGAGGAATCGCAACCACGACACGGAACCGATCGACTCCCACGCAGGCCCGCCGGCGGCGCGGCACGGGCAATCGCAACGGCGATGCCGCTCCGCACTACGCCCAGCTGGGCAAGGAGGTGCACCGCTTCGGCAGCATCCTGGACCTGCCCATCGAGCTCGATGCATCGGACGGGGCCGAGGACGTGCCGGCCATGATCACCCGCCTGCTCGACGCCCATCGGACCATGATCGGCAAGGTGCGTGGTGGAATCGAGACCACGGACAACAGCAAAGATTGCGGCAGTAACGACCTGCTGATGGGCGACGTCCTGCGCCGCCACGAGGTCTGGATCCTGGCCGAGCACCTCGTCGACCTCCCGCTCGTCGAGGACTGAGAACGTCGAACGGAACGGCGGCGGCGCGCGTACAGTAACGGTGAGCCGGCGGTTCAGCTGCCTCTCCCCCAGGTAGCCGGTCCGCCGGCTCATGCCACCTCGCCGGGCCGAGCTCGGCAGCGATCTTGCTGCCGCATGCGTCGCCATGTGCTTGACGTGTGGGTGCATGCGGGCCCATCTCGACATGGGACCGGCGCACATCCGCTACGAGGACCTGAAGGCTGCCGCGGATGAGAGCGGCAATTCGGTGGCGGAGACGCTCAAGGTCTTCGAGGACACGCTCGCGCGCGACCGCAAGGAGCACGCGGACGAATACGCCGGCTGACGGGTGACCGTCGAGCCCCGGGTCGACGGCCTACCATGGCCCGATGCTGAGGCGCGTCCTCCTCGGCCTGATCGCCATCGGCCTCGCCGTCGCCGTGGTGGGCTGGCTGGTCCGCTTCCAGCCGTGGGGGCCGGGAGGACCGATCGGCTCGCCGCTGCCCGGCTCGCACGCGGCGCAGGCGGGCTGGCGCCTCGGCGCGGACGCACCCTTCGCCCGTCTGGAGATGGCGACGGCTGTGCTCGACGACCGCATTTGGCTGGCCGGTGGCCTGCAGCCCGATGGCCGCGCCACGGATGCCGTGAGCGTCCTCCACCCGGAGTCCGGGACCTGGAGCGAGGGCCCGGCCCTTCCGGCGCCGCGCCACCACGCCGCGCTGGCGGCCGACGGGGAGCACCTGTTCTTCATCGGCGGCTATCTCGGCACCACCGGCGCGCCGCTTGACGAGGTCTGGGTGCTGGACCCCGATACCGGATCCTGGCAGGCCGGTCCGCCGCTGCCGGAGCCACGCGGCGCCGGCGCGGCGGCCCACGACGGGATGCGGGTCGTGTATGCCGGCGGGGTGGGGCCCGGCGGCATCCGCGCCGACGTGTTCGTGCTGGAGGACGGCGCCTGGTCGCGCATCGGAGCCCTGGGGAGGCCCCGCGAGCACCTTGGCGCCGCCACCGACGGGGCAGGCCGGGTGTGGTTCATGGGCGGGCGGCAGGGCGGGCTCAACCGCAACGTCGGCGACGTGGACCTGGTCGAGGGGAGCGGCATCGAGCCGCTCACGACCGTCACGCCGCGTGGTGGCGTGGGCGCGTTCTTCGCGCCCGGCGTCGGCGCCTGCCTGACCGGTGGGGAGACGCCGCCGTTCGCGCTGGCCACCGTGGAGTGCGTGGACGAGCGAGGCCGCCTGGTCGCCCTGCCGGACATGAACCAGCGCCGCCATGGCCACGGGGTTGCCGTGGTCGATGGGGTGGCCTACGCGCTGCTGGGAGGAGAGGACCCCGGCCTCAGCGCGTCCTCCACGACCGAACTGCTTTCCCTGGGCAGCTGACGGCGCGCGCCGCAGTCGGCGCATTGGGCGTAGCTGCCGCCGTTGCGTCCAAGGAGGACGTAGGCGATCGCGTCACCCGACGGGTGATGGTGCCGGACCATGGGATCGCCATAGTCGTTCTCCTCGACGAGCCACGCATCTGCGGCCCTGGCGTCGACGCTCACCCTCGTTCCCCTTGCCCTGCTGCTGTCGTCAGGAGGGTTCACGTAGCAACCGGCGTGCCGGCCCACTCAGCCCGCAATCACGACAGCGAAGAGTCAAGGGCCTACAGTGCCCTACCCAGTCGCCTCGACGATTGCGCGGGCAGCCGCTACCGCCGTGGCGCGCCGCTCCGAGAACACAGCCACCAGCAGATTGTGGTCCTGCCACGCCACGATCTGCTGCTCGTCGTTGTCAACCACGTACCCAGTCGTGCCACCGAGAGCGATCTCTTCCGGCTCACTACCGGCACTCCCAGCCATGCCTCTCACGAAGCCCTCGCCGCTGCCTGGCAGGGCCCCGTACTCGGGCGAAAGCGTTACCACCAGAACGAGGCTGTCGCCGATGCCGTCCTTGGTCAAAGATCGAAGATCAAGCTTGGCATCCTCTGAATCCAGTCCAGCGCTCGCCTCGAATTGGCGTCGGGCCTGCCGCTCGACCGTTCTCGGCAGCTCCACGAATCCGTACCGATCGACGTTGGCACTGAAGATGTGATCGGCGTCGAGAACGACAGTGTCCGTCGGTGACGCGGTGGGTGATGCCGTCTCGCTGGCGGCGCTCGGGGACGGCGGCGGCAGTGAAGAAGACGCAGCGGAAGCGTCCGAGTCCCCCGTTGAGCAACCCGCCAGCACCACGGCGAGCGCGATGATTGCGACGGGGACCGCCCTTCGCGGGAATCGAATAAGGCCATCACACATGTTGTCCCTCCCTCGTGCGCGATAAGCGCTTGGTAGGCGTACATGCAAGCGGTGATCCATACGCGAGAGCCGGGAGCCTGCACCGCCCCATCCTTGCGGATCAGCGGCCGTCGACCTCGCCCCGCCGAAGTCCGTGAGCCATTGGCACGTCACGTACCAACAGATTGCCGCGCTGGGCCCATACCAGCCGCTTATCTGCACGTGTCTCTTGACGGATCGCGGCCGCGGACTACCGTACAGACGAAGCCGGCGGCCCAGCTACTTCTCCCCCCGGTAGCTCACCGCCGGCTTATTCGCTCCCCCCGGGCGAGGGTCGGAACCCCGACAACGTGTTCCGGCCCTCACTCAGCACGGATGCATCGGTCGTGCCGTCTACCAGAACCGTCAGCGCCGAGGCGACCTTACCCGGATCATCCCCACCAGCATGTGCCAGCCGACCGGCAGCGCGGCCTCAGCGGCCGTCCCAGGCTTGCGTCAGGGCGCCGAGCGATGGCATATGGCCGACATACCTGGTCCCGTCGATTGTGCAGGAGGTACACGTGTGGCAAAGACAGTCACCCTGGTAACGGGTCGCGTGGACCCTGGCCGCCAGGCTGCAGTAGTCGGGCAGTACGAGGAAGGAACCTCGCGCGGCCTCCCGCCGGCGATCGAAGAGACGTTCCTGCTTCGGAGTGATGGCGATCAACTGGCGATCATGACCGTCTGGGCCACTCGACAGGAACTCGACGGGATGCTCGCCACTGGCGAGGAACCGTTCGCCCGGCGCTTGATCCGCACGGCGGGCGGTACGCCTGAGGTCCAGATCTTCGACGTCGTTTCGCACGTAAGGTAGAGGCCGGGCTAGCCTGCACCGCCCGATCCTCGCGGATCAGCCGGCCTTCAACGTTGCCCCAGCCTCGGCGAAGTTGCTTAGTCCTTACGGCGTCACCTCGCAGTCCGCGGGCGGAGTCACCGGTGTCGAGAGCGGGGCGGTCGCCGAGAGGCCGTAGAAGGTCGCGATCAGCACGGTCGGCACGCTCCCGGGATTGAAGGCAGTATGGACATGTCCGTGGCCGGGGTCGAAGAAGGCCTCGTTCGGGCCGTAGTGGCGCTCGACGCAGTCCTCGGCAGC
>JAPSGM010000201.1 GCA_031177555.1 Chloroflexota bacterium | reverse complement strand
CCAGGAAGCGGCTGCCGTCGGCCCGCTCGACGTCGACGGCCAGGCCCAGGTTCACCGACGCGGGATCGACGCGGTGCGCGGCTCCATCGGCCTCCACGTAGTAATGGGTCATGGACGGCTGGTCGGTGGCGGCGCGCACGATGGCCCAGCCGACCAGGTGGGTGAAGCTCACCTTGCGGGGCGCCACCTGCCCATTCAGCTCGCGGCGGCGCGCCTCCAGCCGGGCGACCTCGATGTCGCGGAAGCTGGTGGCGGTTGGCACGGCCAGCGAGGCGGCCATGTTCTGGGCCAGCCTCGCGGCGGGGCCCTTGATCGGCTTGGCACCCGCCGGAAGCTTCGGGGAGGCAGGCTGCTCGGGCTGCTGCGCGGGTTGCTCGGGCTGTGGTGCCGTCGTCGCGCCCGCCCCGTTGCCTCCGCGGGCCTCGGCCGGAGGTGCGGGCTCGAAGCCCGCCACCCCGCTCTCGAACAGGACCCGCCACTCGCGGTCGACCGACGCCGGGTCGCGGCGGTACTGGTCGTACAGCTCCGAGACGTAGCCGGCGTTCACGCTGTCGAGCGCGCGCTCCATGGACGAGGGGTCCCTGGGCTGATCGGGTGGCATCCCGGTAAGGATACGAGGCGGCGGCCCGGGACGCCCCCGCCGTCAGGCCGAGTTCGCCCGCCCGGTGCCGGCCGCTGGCTGAAGGGCCAGCTGCATGACCGGACGTCCGGCAGCGGTCCGCGGCCGCAGCCGACGGAACCCGGCGCGCGCGAACAGCTCCACGGTGCCGGTGTAGGCGGAGCTGCTCGGCACGCGGCGGCCGCGGGCGTCCACCGGGTAGGCCTCGAGCACCCGCGCCCCGCCCTTGCGCGCGTGCGCGATCGCCGCGGCCAGCAACGCCGAGCCGATGCCCTGGCGCCGCCGCCCGCGAGGGATGTAGAAGCACACCACCGACCAGACCGATGCATCGGCCCGCTCGTCGGGGTCCAGCCGGGTGATGGGGGAGCGCAGGATGCGGCCGAACTCCGTACGAGGCCCCACGCTGACCCAGCCCACCGGCTCGCCCTCGCGGTAGCCGATCAGGCCCGGGCGCCGCCGCTCGTCGGTCAGCGCGCGCAGGAGCGCCCGGTTGCCGGCGCCCCGGTTGGCGCAGCCGGCGCTGAACTCGCGGCCGGTGACGCGCTGGAAGGCGCACCAGCAGTTCGAGTACGCGCCGTTCGGCCCGAACAGGCGCTCCAGGTCCGCCCAGCGACGAGGCGTGAGCGGGCGGGCGACGAGGTCCCCCGCGCCGGTCACGCGCTTGCCGACTCCCGGCGGCGCGCGCGGTAGGCGCGCGCCTTCACGCGGCTGCCGCAGACGGCCATGGAGCACCACGTCCCGGAGTGGTTGCGGGAGCGGTCGTAGAAGAGCCAGCGGCAGGTGTCGCTGCGGCAGGCCTTGACCCGCGACCAGCTGCCGTCGGCCATGGCCGACGCGACCTCACCAATCAACCGACCGATGAAGCCGTCCACGCCGCCGCTCGCCGGCTCGAGCCGCCAGCCGCCCTCGCCAGCGGGGCTCAGGCTGACCGTGACGGCGGCCGCGCGTGCCGCCCGGTTCATCGCATCCACCAGGCCGATGTCAATCGGTTCCGCGTTGTTCGCCAGGCCCAGGGCACGGATGCCCTCGCGCACCGCGATCGCGCGGGCGTGTGCCGCCGCGTCGACCGAGGTGGCCGCCCCGCCCAGGCCACGTTCCTGAAGCCACGCACCCAGCAGCGCAGGCGTGGCGAGCTCGTCATTGCCGCCCTCCACGTCGTTCGTGTTCACGAAATCCTGGATCAGCCGGATCCCGGCCTCCGGGTCGTGTGCCGTCATGGCCACCATCATATCATCACCAGTCAACGACCATTGACAGGTGACGAGGTGCATGGTACCGTTCGATTCGTCACCAGCGAACAGGTAATGACAGGTAACGGACAACCGGGGTACAGGCACATGGTCGGAATGCTGGACTACCACCTTCACTACGGGCTGATGGCGACCGAGGACCGGGTGCGCGACGCGTTCGGGGCGCGGCGGAGCGCGCAGCCCATCCGCCCGCATCGGAGCCCGAGGCTCTTTCGAGGTCGCGGCGTGCCCGAGCGGCGGGGGTGAAGAACCCCCGTCCTCCGGCACGAGGACGAGGGCGGGGCCAAGTATGCGCCGGTCGCGGCCGTTCGGCCAGCGACGCATCGGGCCGAAGCCGGCTCAGGCCGGCTCTTCCTCGCGGCCGCCGATGACGGCGAGGACCAGGATGAGGGCGCCCAGGCCGATGATCACCACAGGCAGGATCCACTGCGGGAGGCTCCACGGGTCGCCGCTGAGGCCGATGATCCCCTCGAAGAAGACCAGGCCCACCACGAAGATACCCGCCGCCGTGAGGACCTGCCAGAACCCGTCGCGCGCCATCCTCGGATTGCCGTGGCGGGTGCCGTGCAGCAGCATGCCCAGGCCGCTGCCGCCCGGCGCGACGAGCGCCCAGGCGTAGGCCCAGCTCTCGTAGTGGTCGTTCCACGACTGGTATAGCAGGAGGCCGCCCACCACGGCCAGGATGCTGCCCGCGACGGTCAGCCCGGAGCCGGCGGGCTGCATCAGCCCCAGGGCCGCCAGGACCACGCCACCGCCGATGATCCAGAAGGGCCAGGTCTCGCCGCCCCACCGGATGTCAACCTGCTGGCCGATGAAGAACGCGATCCCCACGACGATGAGGACCGCGCCCAGCACGGCGGTGCCGCCCACGCCGCCCCTTCGCCCGGTGGTGGGCTGCGGCGCGGGCGGCTCCTGCTCGGTCACGCGCCGATGCTACTCCGGGACGGAAGTCCCCCCGGCCGCGTCGGCCTCATCGGTGCCGGCCGGACGGAAGATCAGCTGTGACTCGCCGTCGTCGGCCACCACGTCCATGACCGCGCCAGCCAGTGGCTCGGCGATCTCGGGCGCCACGAACAGCCGCAGCCCTTCATGGTCACTGACCTGGTCGGTGGGCATCGGGTCGGGGGTGAAGCCGATCGACAGCGTGGGCTCGCCGGTCGGCGCCGTCTCGGAGTAGATCCGCACGCCCGCGCTCTCCGGCAGCTGCGCCTCGTTGCGAAGGTTGCGCAGCAGGTCGGCGGCACGGTCGGTCATGTGCAACATCGGGGAAAGCCTCCAGTCTCGGTGTGGTCGGGCGGAAACCGCACCACGCGTGCAAGATGCCGACCATCACCCTCCGGCGAGGACCCCGGCGAGCGTGGCGAGGTCCACGTTGCGTCCGGTGATCACCGCCGCCACGCGCCGTCGCTCGGTGCCGGTCAGGCCGGCGCGCAGCGCGGCGACGGGGAGGGCCCCGCTGCCCTCGGCGAGGAGGCGATGCGCGTCGAGCAGCCAGCGCATGGCTTCGGCGATCTGCTCCTCGTCGACGACGACGATCTCGTCGACCAGCTGCTTGCACATGCGCCAGGTGATGCTGTCGCGCTCGTTGTTGCCCGACACCGCATCGGCCAGGGTGGGGCCGATCGGCATCGGCCTGGTGGACCCCGTGTCGAAGTAGGCGTACAGCGTGGGCGAGGCGGTCGGCTGCACGCCGACCAGCCGCATCGAGGGGCGGACCGCCTTGGCCCACAGGCCGATGCCGGAGATGAGCCCGCCGCCGCCGACGGGCACGACCATGGCGTCGCACTCCGGCCAGTCGTCCAGGATCTCGGCGGCCACCGTTCCCTGCCCGGCGATCACGTCGGGATCGTTGTAGGGAGAGACGTAGACCGCGTGGCCGGCGTCCTGCCGGCGCCGCGCCTCCGCCTCCGCGTCCTCCGACCCGCGACCGAAGACCTCCACCGTGCACAGCTCCGACTCCAGGGTGCGCAGGCGCTCCAGCTTGCCCGGCGAGATGCCGGCGCCGACCAGGACCGTCACCCGCAGGCCGTGCCGCGCCGCCGCCGTGGCCACCGCGATGCCATGGTTGCCGGTTGAGGCGGTGACGAGCGCCGCCCGCGGGTCCTCCGCGGCGACCAGGGCCACCTTGTTGTGCGCGCCGCGTGTCTTGAAGGCGCCGGTCGGCTGGAGCAGCTCCAGCTTGAGGCGG
>JAPSGM010000407.1 GCA_031177555.1 Chloroflexota bacterium | reverse complement strand
CGTCGACGTAGAACGAGAGCGCGGGCGGTCCTCCGGCAGCAGCCGCACGGGCGCCGATGGCCAGCGCGAAGGCCGCGGCCGCCGTGGCACTCAGCAGACGTCGCATGAGATATCCTCCACATCGGGGTTTTCACGGCAGGTGCCGTGCGCCCACCATCGGCGAGCCCGATGACGCCATGGCGTCAGGCCCATGACGTTTTCGTGACGCGCTGGGACGCGGTAACCCGGCGCGTAGGAGATATGACCGACCAGCCGAGGTGAACGATGACCCGCCGCGCCCCCGTCCCGATTCGCGCCGCCGTGCCCGCCATCGCCGCGATGCTCCTGCTGGCCGCCTGCCGGGGCGCCGGCGCAGGCTCACCCACCGGCGCCACCGGCGCCGATGGCGAGGCCGCCACCCTGGCGGTGGCCGAGTCCGCGGACGTCGGCGAGCACGTGGTGGACGCCGAGGACCGGACCCTCTACATCTTCCTGAACGACTCGCCGGGCCAGAGCGCCTGCACCGGGGACTGCGCCGAGACGTGGCCGCCGGCGACCGTGGCGGAGGACGAGCAGCCCACGGGTGACGATGGCGTGACCGGCGAGATCGCCACCATCGAGCGCGACGACGGCACGCTGCAGCTCACCCTGGAGGACTGGCCGCTGTACCTGTACGCCGACGACCGGGAGCCGGGCGACGTCACCGGCGAGGGCGTGGGCGGCGTGTGGTTCGTGGCGCGTCCCGACGGCAGCCTGCCCGACGAGGCCGGGAACCAGAGCGCCGAGCCGAGCGCCGAGGAGAGCGAGGACACGGACAACCCGTACGACTACTGACCCGGCGCCGGCTCCTGGCGCTCCAGCGCCTCGGCCTCCTCATCGGGCACCTCGACCACCACGCTGGCGTGGCGTGGCGAGCGGTTGTACGCCGCCGCCAGCAACGCGCCGATCAGGCCGCCCACCAGCCCGGAGACTGCCGCGCCGGCCAGCGCGACCGCCGGGATGACCAGCCACCAGCTCGTGCTGATCCAGCTCAGGGCGGCGATCTGGTCGCCGAACGGGAGCAGGGTGCGGGCGATGCCCAGCGTGAACCCCAACTCGCGCTGCCAGTCCAGCACGGCGCCGGTCAGCCACACCCCGAATGCGCCGAGCAGGGCGCCGATGACCAGCCCAAGCGCCGCGCCGACCCAGACGCCCGCCCCGAACGAGGCGCGGACCGAGATGGCGGCCAGACGGCCGTGCAGCAGCCTCACGAGCCGCCGCCCGCGCTCGATGGCCGTCGGGGCGCGGCCCGCCCACCGCGCCGGATCAGGAGGAGCAGCAGCAGGCCGAGCAGCGCGACCGACAGCCCGAACCCGTACGCGAGGTAGCCGAACAGCCTCAGGTCGGGGACCGCCGCGTCGCGCACCACCCCGGCGCGGCCGGCCTCGGATTCCACGCCCTGCGGGCCGCCCTCCCCGGCCGAGAATTCCTCGAACAGCCGCCTGGCCGACGCAGCGGCCGGCCGCTCATCTCCCGACCCGTCGAACAGGCCGAAATGCTCGACGGCGATGCCGGGGACCATGGTGGTGAAGTCCTCGAGGGTCCACCACACCGCGGCGCCCACGTATCCACCGCGCGCCGCGCTGCGGA
>JAPSGM010000406.1 GCA_031177555.1 Chloroflexota bacterium | reverse complement strand
CCTGGCGCGACATCCACTACACGCCCGACGGGCTCGCCCAGGTCGCCGAGACCACCTACCAGGGTCGGCGCCTGATCGTGCGGCGCACCCGGCTGGTCGATCCCCGCCAACTTCGGCTGTGGCCCGACTGGCGTCACTTCGCCTTCCTCACCGACCTGGTCGGCGACGCCGTGGAGGTGGACGCCTTCCACCGCAGCCACGCCACCGTCGAGCTCGCCATCCGCGACCTCAAGGAGGGCAGCGGGCTCGAGCACGTCCCCTCCGGCAAGTTCGCAGCCAACAGCGCCTGGTTGCAATGCGCCGTGTTGGCCCACGACCTCATCCGCTGGACGGCGACGATCGCCAGGACTGAGCCCGTCGATCAGCTCACTGTCGCCCGTAGCGTTCGCCGGCGGCTCATCGCCATGCCCGCTCGGCTGGTCAACCACGCCGGCACGCTCATCTTGAGGTGCCCGCTCCGCTGGCCCTGGCGACACTGGTTCAAACGGCGCCTCGCCGTGCTGCGCGCACTCCAACCCGCCCCCGGCTGAGCCCACGACCGCGGACGGTGCACCGCAGAAGATCATCAGGCACTGACAACCCAACCAGTCACCACGCCTGTAGCTCGAGGCGTCCCAGAACCGACCTGCACGCGCACCGAGGATGACGCAGCCACGTCGGCGCCGATTACGGCCTCAGCCACGAGCCGATCGGTGGATCCAGGCTAAGTACCCTGCTGCCCGTGACCGTCGAGCGAATGGATCACGTCGGCGTCGTCGTCGAAGACCTCGAGGCTGCGACTGCGTTCTTCCTAGAGCTCGGCTTGGAGCTGGAGGGCGAGGCGGCGGTCGAGGGCAGCTGGGTGGACTGCGTCGTCGGGCTGGACGATGTCCGGGTCGATATCGCAATGATGCGGACCCCGGACAGTCACGGCCGACTCGAGCTGACGAAGTTCCACACGCCGCCTGCGAGCACCGCCGAGCCGAACGCGCCAGCGAACACGCTGGGCCTCCGTAGCCTCATGTTCGCCGTGGATGACGTCGACGACGCGGTCGCCCGCCTGCGCGGGCATGGCGCCGAACTTGTCGGTGGGGTGGCGCAGTACGAGGACAGCTATCGGCTCTGCTACGTCCGCGGCCCCCAGGGCATCCTTGTCGCGTTGGCCGAGCAACTGAGCTGAGACGCTCCCGGCGCGGTAGGTGGCGCCGGTTTTGACAACGGGCCGGGGGCTGGGGGCATTGCTCAGCGATGGGTGGCGCATCCCCCGAGGCTCCGTTTGAGGGCATCAGATATCGAACGGACCGATCAACGGATCTCCGGGGCCTACGACCCGCTACAGATCGGCGCTTTCCGGCGGAGGCCAGCCGACCCGCTCCTCGTTACCGGGCGCGCAGGACGTGCCGAAGTCAGGCTTCCGGCGCCGGTGAGCGCCTGCAGCCGCCATCCGAGATCGCCAGATATCGGCTGGGAAGTGGTGGGAAGTCCAAGGCCTGCGTGTTCGGTATACCTCTGCTTCGGCTCAGCCGCGTCGGGCCGTCGATCGCGGAACACGACTACGGTTTCGGTGTGTCGAAGGACGCGCCGATCGGGGGAGCGGGTACGTGCGGCGGAAATAGCCGCCGCGCTCTGCCTTGCG
>JAPSGM010000051.1 GCA_031177555.1 Chloroflexota bacterium | reverse complement strand
CCAGAACGTGGAGGCCGGCAACACCGACCCGCTGTATCACGGCATCAGCCGCTCGCCGGTCATGGAGGGCGAGGCCACCAACCGGGTCATCCGGCTGGCGCAGGAGGCCGGGGCGCCGGTCTACATCGTCCATCTCTCGTCGCGGCATGCCCTCAACGAGGTGCGCCGCGCCCGGGACGAGGGCCTGCCCGCCTTCGCCGAGACGTGCCCGCAGTACCTGTTCCTGTCCCTGGACGACCTGGGCAACGGGTTCGAGGGCGCCAAGTTCGTGTGCTCGCCGCCGCTGCGCCCCGCCGATCACCAGGCGGACCTGTGGCTCGGCCTGCTCAAGGACGACCTGCAGGTGGTGAGCACCGACCACTGCCCCTTCGACTTCCACGGCCAGAAGGAGCTGGGTCGGGGCGACTTCCGCAAGGTGCCGAACGGCCTGCCCGGTGTCGAGGACCGCGTCAACCTGCTGCACCACGGCGGCCCGGCCGCAGGACGCCTGACCCCGAACCGATGGGTCGAGGTGCTCTCCGCCGCGCCCGCCCGCATGTTCGGGCTGGCCCGCAAGGGGGCGGTGGCGGTGGGCATGGACGCCGATCTGGTCATCTACGACCCGGGCCGGACGCACACCATCAGCGCCGAGACCCACCACATGGACGTCGACTACTCCTGCTATGAGGGCATGGAGGTCACCGGCGGGGTGGACGTGGTGCTGTCGCGCGGCCGGATCGTCGTCGACGGCGACGAGTGGCTCGGCGAGAAGGGCGGGGGGCGCTTCGTGAAGCGCCACCGGAGCGGCGCATTCCTGAAGTAGGAGGCGTCCGGCACGGTGGCGGGGTGACGGAGCCCGCCGCGATCCTCCTCAACCGCGCCGCCGCGTCCGCGGGAAACCGGCGAGTCGCCCGCGCCGTGGCGCTGGCGCGGGCCGCGCTCGAGGCCGACCTGCACGTTGCCGATACCCGGGACATCGACGAGCTGCGCGCCTGGATGGCCGAGCGCCTCGGCGGCTACGCGACGGTCGTGGTGGCCGGCGGCGACGGGTCGCTGTCGGTGGCCTACAACCTGCTCGCCGGACAGCCGGGCGTGACCCTCGGCTACATCCCGGCCGGCTTCGGCAATGCCACGGCGCACCTGCTCGACCTGCCGTCCCGACCCGAAGCGCTCGCCGAGCTGATCGCCGGTCGCGACGCCCGGCCCATCGATCTGGTGGAGGTGGCGGGCCGGCTGGCGCTCTTCGCCGGAGCGGGGTGGGACGCGGTGGTTGCCGGGCGCTACCACGCCGCCGGCGCGCGGCGGCTGATCGGCTGGGCTGGCGCCATCGCCCGATCGGTCCCGGACCTGGCCCGCCGCGAAAGCGTGACCGTCGAGGCCGATGGCAACCTGGTCCACTCCGGACCGATGGAGCTGGTGGTGGTGAGCACCACCCCGTGGTACGGGCGCGGGCTGCTCGTCAATCCCGGCGCCCGTCCGGATCGGCATCGCTTGACCCTGCGCGTGTACCGCGGGCCGCTGGCCCGCTTCGCGGTGGACGCCGTCCGCTGGGTGGCGAAGCGCAGCCCGTCGGCACAGGCCATCGGCGCCGGGGAGGTCGTGGTGAGCACCGCCGGGGAGGCCATCACCGTCCAGGCAGACGGCGACGTCGTCGGCAGCCGGTCGCAGTGGAGGTTTGCCATCCGGCCAGCAGCCGTGCGGCTCATCGGTCGCTGGTGATCCCCTGACGCGCCTCATGGGCGCCCGCAGAGGCAACCTCACGGTGGACCAAGGCGGCGTCCAACGCTCTCTCTGCGATCGATTCCTCGCGCCGCGACGTCCGCCCCCCATCTTTTGCTGAGCCAGCGCACGGTTGCCCCACTCGCGGCTCACGGTGCAGAGGGGAGGTACGACCAGCAATCACCGGCTGTCTAAGGCCCCGGATCTCCCCTTCGATAGAGATCCCGCCGCCGTATGACTGAGGCGTCAGGGAAGGGCGGTCCGGACCCGGTTCAGGGCCGCGAATGCCGCTCTCCGCAGGCGTTGTGGCCCGCTGCCGTGGATGCGCAGCTCCTCCACGGGGAGGGACGGGTCCCCGCTGACCGCCACTCGCGCCCGGCTGCGCCCGTGCGCGTCCTGCGGCAGCAGGGACAGCTGGAGGACGGCATCGGCCATGGGCGCGGTCGCGGCGGAACCGGCATCCAGCAGCCCGCCCGCGTAGCGCGCGGCGTCTTCGGCTGGCCGGGCGGCGGCCAGGATGGCCAGCAGGGCGCCGGCCGTATCGGCCTCCCACGACGAGACCGTCGACGCGCCGGCGCGGCCCAGGGCGCGCAGCGCCACCGACGCCAGGTCGTCGTCATCGGTGCCCCAGACATGCTCGCCGAGCACCTGCAGCGTGGTGGCCACGGGCTCGTCCAGCAACGACGGGTCGGCGCGCGCCGAGAAGCGCAGGTGGACGCCGTCGTCGCGGGCGTAGATGCCGGTCTCCACGCCGTCGGGCGGCTCGGAGAGCAGCGTCCCCAGCGCCTCGGCGACCGCCGACTCGCCCATCCCGAACGTCTTGACCGTGCGGATCGCCAGCGCCGGCAACGGAAGTCGCGCCCTGAGGCGCGGGGCGACCTCGCGCTCAAACATCAGGCGCATCTCGGAGGGGACGCCGGGCATCAGGACCACCACCGACGCGCCGCGCTCCACCCACCAGCCCGGCGCCGATCCGATGGGGTTGTCCAGGATCTGCGCCGATGGCACGCGCATCGCCTGTCTCAGGTTCGATTCGGGCATGCGGCCCAGCGGCGCGAAGCGCTCGCGCAGCTGCCGCTCCAGCTCCGGGTCGAGTGCCAGCTCCTCGTCGATCGCGTGGGCGAGCGCCTGGCGGGTGAGGTCGTCGTGGGTCGGCCCGAGACCGCCCGTGGCGAGCACCACGTCGGCCTGGAGGCCGGCGTGCACGAAGGCCTTGGCGATCACGTCGCGGTCGTCGGGCAGCTGCCGGACCTCGGCCAGCCGCACGCCGAGCTGCCTCAGCTCGCCACCGAGGTGGGCGGCGTTGGTGTCAACCGTCTCGCCAAGCAGCAGCTCGCTGCCGACCGACAGCAGGAACGCGGTCGGGCCCCGGTCGGGCACCGCTAGCCGAAGCGCTCGCGCAGCGGCACGGCCACCTCGTCGGCCAGCTGCTGCAGGCCGTCCGGACCCTGGTGTGCGGGCATGAGCAGGATCACGTGCTGGGCGCCGCGCTCGGCGAAGCTGGTGGCCGTCTCCAGCAGCGCCGCGTGGCCCTCGCGCAGGAACGCCTGCGCGCTGATCTCGATCTCGGCCGGGTCGCGGCCCACGTCCTCGCAGTGGCGCAGCAGGGCGTCGCGCTTCTCTTCGAAGGTCGCCGGGTCACCGGTGTGGTTCCAGCCGTCTGCCAGCTCCGCCACGATCCGCAGGCCGCGCCGCATGCCCTGCGTCCCGAGCCAGATCGGCGGCCCAGCCGGCGTGGCCGGCGGCGGGCGCAGGACGGCATCGGCCAGGCGGTAGGGCGGGGCGTCGAGCGTCGCACCATCGGGCGAGGCGAATAGCGCCTTGATGACGCGCACCGCCGACTCCAGCATGGTGATCCGCTCGCCGATGGGCGGCAGCGCCATCCCGTACATGGCGTGCTCCTCCTCGTGCCAGCCGGCGCCCAGCCCCAGCACGAAGCGGCCAGGCGCCAGGTGGTCGAGCGTGACGGCGGAGTTGGCGAGCAGGGTCGGATGCCGGTAGGTGTTCCCGAAGACGAGGTGGCCGAACTGGAGGCGCCTGGTCCGCGCGGCCAGCGCCCCGGCCAGCGCCACGCCCTCGAAGCAGTCGCCCCCGTCGGAGGCGAGCGACACGAAATGGTCGAAGATCCAGCCCGAGTCGAAGGCCTCCAGCTCGTCGCCCAGCTCCCAGGTGGCGAGCAGGGTGGCCATGTCGACATCGGTCTGCGATGTCTTGAAGCCGATCCTGAGGGTCACCCGGCGAGTGTAGCCACGCGGCGGCGACATCGGTCTAGCATTGGCCCATGACCGATCCCGCCCTGACCGTCGCCCCCGTCCTGACCGATGACCTGCGCGACTGGCTGATGGCCGAGCTGCGCTACCCGGTGCTCGCGGTCGTGAACGGCGAGGGCGCGCCGAGCCAGTCGGTGATGTGGTTCGACCTCGATCCCGACCGCCCGGACACGGTCCTGATGAACACAATGACCCGGCGTGCCAAGTACCGATGGCTCCGCCGCGAGCCCCGCGCCTCGCTGTGCTTCGAGGACGAGCTGTTCTGGGTGGCGCTGCAGGGGCGGGTGGAGTTGGACACCGACCGCCAGCGCGCCCTGGCCGACATCAAGGCGCTGGCCCGCCGCTACGCCTCCGACCCCGAGGAGTTCAACGGGCAGGAGCGGGTCACCCTGCGCCTGCGAGTGGAGAAGGTCATCCGGCATGACTGAGGGCGCGCCGATCAAGTTCGGCGCGCTGTGCTGGAACCAGTACACCACCTGGCCCGACCTGCGGGCCGCCGGGCTGCGGGCCGATGCGCTCGGCTACGACGACCTCTGGACCTGGGACCACCTGTACCCCATCGTCGGCGACCCCGAGGGCCCGATGTTCGAGGGCTGGATGACGCTGGCCGCCTGGGCGGAGGCGACCCAGCGCGTGCGCATCGGGCTGATGGTGGGTGCCAACACCTTCCGCAACCCGGCGCTGGTGGCCAAGATGGCGACCACCCTGGACCACATCTCGGGCGGCCGGGCCATGCTGGGGATCGGTGGCGCCTGGTTCGAGACCGAACACCGCGCCTTCGGGCTGGAGTTCGGCGGCTCACCGGGCGAGCGGCTGAGCTGGCTCGACGAGGCGGCGCGCATCATGCGCGGCATGCTCGACGGGGAGCGGCCGTCCGGCGAGCGTCACTACGCCATCCGCGAGGTCCGCAACGACCCACCGCCCGTCCAGGAGCGGATGCAGCTGCTGATCGGGGGCGGTGGCGAGCGCAGGACGCTGCGCAGCGTGGCCCGCTACGCCGACGCCTGCAACATCGGGGGCGGGTTCGAGAACGTGCGGCGCAAGGACGAGGTCCTGCGGCGCCACTGCCAGCACGTCGGTCGCGACGAGTCGGAGATCGAGCGCACGGCCGGCATGGGCGTCTGCATCATCCGCGACGACCCGGCCGAGGCGCGGCGCGTGCTGGAGCGGACGTTCGCGGCGAACGGCGGCGCGCGGCCCTGGACCGATCAGCTGGTGGGCACGCCCGAGCAGGTAGCCGACATCCTCCGACCCTTCCTGGGCATCGGGTTCCGCCACTTCTCGGTCGGCTTCCCGGCGCCGGTGGACGCCGAGAGCATGGAGCGCCTGGTGGGCGAGGTGAAGCCGATGCTCGAGGGCGATTGACCCAAGCCGGTACGCTCCGCCCGCATGAAGGTCGTCCTGCTGGCCGGCGGAACCGGGGGAGCGAAGCTGGCGCACGGCTTCGCCGGGGTCTGTGACCCGGCCGACCTGGCCGTGGTGCTGAACGTCGCCGACGACACTGAGCGCCACGGACTCCTGGTGTCGCCCGACGTCGACACGGTCCTCTACACGCTGGCCGGACTCGTCGACCCGGCGCAGGGCTGGGGCGTGGCCGGCGACACGTTCACCGCGCTCGGCATGCTCGAGCGGCTGGGCGAGGAGACGTGGTTCCGCATCGGCGATGCGGACCTGGCGCTCCACGTGCGACGCCAGCACCTGCTGCGCCAGGGCCTGTCCCTGACCGATGCCGTCGCCGACATCGCCACCGCGCTCGGCGTCGGCGCCCGCCTGCTGCCGGCGACCGATGACCCGGTGCGGACCCGCGTGCTGACCGATGACGGCGAGCTCGACTTCCAGGCCTACTTCGTCCGCAACCGGCAGGTCGACGAGGTGCGAGGCCTCCGGTTCGACGGCGTCGAGGCGGCGCGGCCGACCAGGGCCGTGCTGCAGGCGCTGCGAGCAGCGGAGCTGGTCGTCATCGGGCCGTCCAACCCCTTGGTGAGCATCGGGCCGATCCTGGCCATCCCGGGCATGCGCGAGGCGGTCGTCGCATCGGGCGCGCGCCGGATCGGCGTGAGCGGGATCGTGGCCGGCCAGGCGATCCGGGGTCCGGCCGACCGGATGCTCGGGTCGCTGGGCCACGAGGTCTCCGCCCGGGGAGTGGCGCTGCTGTACTCCGGCCTGGTCGACACCTTCGTCATCGACCAGGCGGACGCGGAGCTGGCCCCCTCCATCGGGGAGCTGGGCATGGAGGTGGCCGTGCTGCCGACCGTCATGCGCTCCGATGCGGATCGAGCCGCGCTGGCCGAGGCGCTCGTTGCGCTGGCCGAGGCGACGGATACCCGGGGGCGTATGCTCGGACGATGAGGATCATCGTGCCGCACCGAGGATTGGCGGCGGCCAAGACCCGGCTGGCCCCGGTGCTGGAGGCCGGGGAGCGGGAGGCGCTGGCCCGCACCCTCCTGGCCCGGGTCCTTTCCGTGGCCCGCGAGGCGTGCGACGACGTCGAGGTCATCACCCCCTCGGAGGACCTGCGCCCCATCGTCGAGGAGGCCGGCGCCCGGCTGGCGGTGCAGCGCGGCATGGGCCTCAACGCGGGGCTGGAGCAGGCCCGCGCCGAGGCGCTGCGCGACGGCGTCGACGTCCTCACCGTCCTCCACGGGGACCTGCCGAATCTGGCCGCCCCCGACATCACCGCGCTGGTGGCCGGCGTGGCGCGGGATGGCGGAGTGGCGATCGCGCCGGACCGAGCCGGCGCCGGCACGAACGGCCTGGCCCAGTCGCCGCCGGACGCCATCGCCTTCGCCTTCGGGCCCGACTCGTTCGCGCGGCATTCCGCGGCAGCCGTCGAAGCCGGCGTGCCGGCCGCCGTCATCGACCGCCCGGGGCTCGCCTTCGACCTGGATACGCCCGCCGACCTCGCCCGCTGGCTCGAGCTCGGCGACGCGGCGTGATCCGGCTGGTCCCGCTCGACGGGATCCCGGAAGTCCGGCCCGGGGACGACCTGGCGGAGCTCATCGCCGCGGCGGCGAGCCGCGGCGGCATCGGCCTGGAGGACGCCGACGTCCTGGTCGTCACCCAGAAGGTCGTGTCCAAGGCCGAGGGCCGCGTGGTCGAGCTGGCATCGGTCGAGCCCGGCGAGCGGGCCCGGGAGTGGGCGCAGCGCTGGGGAAAGGACCCGCGCCAGGTGGAGCTGGTGCTGCGCGAGTCGGCCGAGGTGGTCCGCATGGCCGACGGCGGGCTGATCATCTCGCGCACGCGCCACGGGCTGGTCTGCGCCAACGCGGGCGTCGACGTGTCGAATGCAGGCGGCGGCGATGTGGCGACGCTGTTGCCGGAGAACCCGGACAGCTCGGCACGCGCGCTGCGCGATCGGCTCCGTGAGCTGGTCGGATCCCGGCCGGCCGTGGTCGTCTCCGACAGCTTCGGGCGACCGTGGCGGCTGGGGATCGTGAACGTGGCGATCGGGACGGCGGGCCTGGAGCCGCTGCTGGACCTGCGCGGGGAGCCTGACGCCCAGGGCCGACCGATGCGCGCCACCGTGATCGCCATTGCCGACGAGCTCGCCGCAGCCGCGGAGCTCGCCAGCGGCAAGGTCGACCAGCGGCCGGTGGTGGTGGTGCGTGGCTACCCGTACCGCCCCGCCGCGGGGCCGGATCGGGGAGCGGCGGCGCTGGTCATGCCGCGGGAGCAGGATCTCTTCCCGTAGCCGGAAGCGTTGCACGGGCGCACCGCAAGGCGCTCGCTCGCTTAGCACGCATCCTGCAGGCGGTGTCGGTGGTGAACGACACGCGGAGCACGCTCGTCCTCGAGCGCTACCGCCTCCTCGACCAGCTCGCGGTGGGCGGTACGGCGCGGGTCTACCGTGCCCGTGACGAGCAGCTGGACCGCCACGTCGCGGTCAAGCTCCTGCACCCGCACATCCTCCCGGACGACACGTCGCGCCGCCGGATGGCCGCCGAGGCGCGGGCGGCCGCGGGCCTCTCGCACCCGGGCATCGCCACGGTCTTCGACGTCGACACCGACCCGGAGGCGCCCGCCATCGTCATGGAGCTGGTGGATGGTCCGCCGCTGTCCGACCGGCTGCTGGAGGGACCGATGCCGCCGCGCGACGTCGCGCGGCTGGGCGCCGACGTCGCCGACGCGCTGTTCCACGCCCATCGGCGCGGCATCGTGCACCGCGACGTCAAGCCGGGGAACATCCTGGTCGAGCGCCGGTCGGGTCGGGCGCGGCTGGTCGACTTCGGGATAGCCCACTCGCTGGCGGCCGGCGCCGAGTCGCTGACCCAGACCGGCACGGCACTCGGCACGCCGCGCTACATGGCGCCCGAGCAGATGGCCGGCGGCAAGGTCGGACCGCGCACCGACCTGTGGTCGCTGGGGGTGGTCCTGCACCAGGCGCTCACCGGGCAGGTCCCGTTCGACGGCGCCACGCCCCTGGCCATCGCGGAGCAGCAGCGGTCCGGGCCACCGCCCATGCCCGGGGTGGACGAGCCGCTGGCCTCCATCGTGGCCGCCTGCCTGTCGTACGACATGGCCGCGCGCCCGCTCGACGCCGGCGCCCTGGCGACCGCCCTGCGCGCCTGGCTGGACGGCGGCCTGGACGTCACCACCCTGACCCAGGCGGGCGTGGTGCCCGTGATCCCCGGCCAGCCGGCCGGCGATCCGGCCGAGACGCTCGCGGCACCGGCCCTCGCGGCATCCGGCGCCTCGGCGCCCGCACCAGCCGAGCCCTCCCCGCGCGCTCCGCGGAAGATCCTGCCGCTGGTCGCCGGCGCCGCGCTGCTGGCCATCGGGCTGGGGGCGGCCGCCCTGGCGTCCGGCCTCAACCCGGCCGTGGCCGACGCGCCCCCCACCCCGACCGCCACGCCAGTGGCGACGCCGGACTGGACCGCCACGCTGCTCGCCGACTATCGCGAGGCCTGCGGCGAGCGGCTGGACGAGGCAGAGCTGGACGGCATGCACCGGGAGGAGGCGGAGGCGTTCGTCGACGAGGAGATCGGCAAGTGCCTCGAGGAGGCGGAGGAGGACGACGACCGCCCCGGCACGGGGCGTGGCCCGAAGAAGGACAACGGCAACGGGCGAGGGAACGACGACAAGGAGGACAACTGAGGGCGGCCGGGCGGCGCGCTGCGCGCCGCCCGTTCACATCGGCTGCAGGAAGAGGCTGACGATCTCGCCGTTCTCGACCCGGAAGTTGGCCTCCACGCGCATCGCCTGTGCCCCCGGACGCATCACCGTGAGATCGGCGATGTAGCTGGCCCCCATGGAGCGGCCGTCGTTGGCGTACATGCGGAAGCCGTCGCCGGCCCGCACGAACCAGCCACCCACCTTGTCACGCCCGCGCAGGTTCGTCCGCTCATCGGACCCGGGGACGGAGATGCCCATCACCGCGTGCTCGGCGAAGAGGTCGACCGCGCGCTCGCGGTCGTCGTCGTTGATCAGCTCGAAGAACAGGTCGACCGTTTCGGTGGCTCCCATGTCCCGTTCAGTCTAGCGGCGCGGCCCACCCGCAGTAGACTCGGCGGCCATGGACGGGCGGCCGCTGCGCATCGGTCTCATCGGGTGGGGGACGGTCGGCTCGGAGCTGGGCCGGCTGATCGCCACGGGGCCGCTGCCGTTGACGCTGGCCAACTTGGCCGTCCGGGACGCCGGGCGTGGCCGGGCGATCGCCTTCCCGGCGGGCGTGGAGATCGGTTCGGCCGCGCAGGTCGTGGCCGCCGAGGACCTCGACGTCGTCGTGGA
>JAPSGM010000200.1 GCA_031177555.1 Chloroflexota bacterium | reverse complement strand
CCCGAGGCTGCGCTGGCCGTTCGACAAGTTCCCGACCGCCGAGCGCAGCCTCGGGGTGCAGATGAAGGCCACCGGCGAGGCCATGGCCATCGACCGCGAGTTCGGCCCGGCGCTGCTCAAGGCGATCCGTTCGCTGGAGCCTCGCGGCCACGGCTGGACCTGGGAGGATCCCGCCTGGAGGCTGGGCGAGCAGGCACCGGCTGACCTGGAGACCTTCCTGCAGCCGAGCGACACCCGCCTGTGGCGCATGGTGGGCCTCCTGCGCCATGGTTGGGCCGATGCCTCCGGCCTGAGCGCGGTCACCGGCATCGCCCCGTGGTTCACCGAGCGCCTGGCCGAGCTCATCGACGGGGAGCGCGAGGTCGTCGGGGAGTCGCTGCTGGCCGCCAAGCGCAGCGGGTTCGGGGACGCCGAGATCGCCGCGTTGTCGGGGGTACCGGCCGTGGCGGTTCGGCGGGCCCGCGTGCGAGCCGGCATCGCGCCGGCCTACCGGCGGGTGGACACCTGCGCCGGCGAGTTCCCGGCCGAGACGCCGTATTTCTACTCGTCCTACGCCAGCCCGGAGGTGCCGCCGCCCACCGATCGGCGCAGCGTCATCGTGGTCGGCTCAGGCCCGATCCGCATCGGGCAGGGGATCGAGTTCGACTACTGCAGCGTCCGGGCGGCCTGGGCCATCCGCGACCTGGGCCTGGATGCGGTGGTGATCAACAACAACCCCGAGACGGTGTCGACCGACTACGACGCCTGCAGCCGGCTGTACTTCGAGCCGCTCGACACCGAGAGCGTGCTCGACGTCATCGACCACGAGCGGGCCCTGACCGGCGAGCCGCCGCACGTGGTCCTGACGTTCGGCGGGCAGACGGCCATAGACCTGGCCAAGGACCTGGCCTATGCCGATGTGCCGATTGCCGGGCTGACGGCGGAGGCCATCGAGACTACCGAGGACCGCGAGCGCTTCGCGGCGCTGCTCGAGGAGCTGGGCATCGACGGGCCGTGCGGCACGCTGGCGGGCGACGCGCCGGAGCTGCGCGCCGCGATCGAATCGCTGGGCCTGCCGGTCATCGTGCGCCCGTCGTGGGTGATCGGCGGTCGGGGCATCGTCGTGCTGCGCGAGCCTGCCGATCTCGACGCGCTGCTGGACACTGAGGTCGGCTGGCCCCTGCGCGTCGACGAGCTGGTCGACGGCGTGGAGCTCGACGTGGATGCCATCACCGACGGCGCCGACTGGTGCGTGCCCGGCATCCTCGAGCAGCTCGATCCCCCTGGGGTGCACTCCGGCGACTCGGTCGCGGTGGTCCCGCCCCAACGCCTGCCGCGCGCGATCCAGGAGCGGGCCGCGGCGGCCGCCGGGCGGATCGCCCTGGCCCTGGGCATCCGCGGCATCCTGAACGTGCAGATGATCGTGGCGGGAGACCGGATCGTGGTCATCGAGGCCAATCCGCGGGCCAGCCGCACGGTCCCCATCGTGGCCAAGGCAACCTCCCGGGATGTCGTGGCCGATGCCGTGCGCTGTGCCCTCGGCGCATCCCTCGCCGATGTCGGCCTGTCGCCCGGCCTGGCACCCGACGCGCCGCTGGTGGCGGTCAAGGCGCCGGTCGGATCCCTGTGGCGCCTGCCGGGCGTGACGGCCGAGCTCGGCCCGGAGATGCGCTCGACCGGCGAGGTGCTCGGCCTGGCCGGCGGCTTCGAGGATGCCCTGGCCGTCGCGCGCGAGGCGGCCGCCGTCCACGCCGGCTGATGCCCGGGGCGGGCTGGACGCTTCGCGCTCACCGCGGCCGTCAAGCCGACCGATCCGGGAACACGTAGAGGGACCGTCGCGGTCCGGTACGGAGGGTCCCAGACCGGCGACGGCCCCTGATACAGGCGAATCGAAGAGCCACGATCGACGGGATCGACCTCAATGTCGCCGCCGGCCCGAGCTTCCATTGGCGACGGCCGGATCCGTGGGTGCCAACCGTATCGGTTCTTCGATTGCGCCTTGCGCCGCCATAGCAGCAGGAACCGTGCCAAGGGTCCGGGCGAGTCGGTGGCGCGGCCCTATCCGCGGCGGCGCTGACTCCTGGCGCGCGCGGCGGCGTTCTGCGCCATGCGGCGGCGCAGGTAGCCGCCGTACCAGCCGGCCAGCGCGCCGAAGAGTGGCTGGAAGCCGACGACCTCCTGGTAGACGCTGCCCAGGAACGCCTCGCCGCCGGTGAATGCCGCGGGAGCGCCGGCGACCAGGACGCCGAAGATGGCCGAGTACAGGACGATGCCGACGATCGAGGCCGTCAGGCCGAAGAGCCACGGGCGCGGCCAGCCGATCCAGCCGGCGGCGATGAGCGCGCCGAACGCGACGAGCGAGGCGAGGATGCCGACGATCGAGCCGAAGGCGAGGACCAGCCGGCCGCCGGCCCAGATCGCTCCGAGGCCGAGCCACGGGACCGGGTGGCGCGCCAGCAGGTACAGGCCCGCCACCAGCCCGCGCAGGGGGCCGTCGTAGCGGAATCCGGCCAGCGGATCCCCAGTGCCGGCCAATGGGGGCGCCGGCGGAAAGAGGCGGGTCAGGAACGAACCGCCGGCGCGGGGCGCCTCCGCCTGCGCCATTTCCTCCTCGTCCTCGGAACTGAGCTCCTCCTCGCGTCCGTGCGCGGCGTACCGCGCCCGGCGGCGCGCCTCGGCCCGGTCCTCCGCCCGGCGGCGGCTGCGGTTCGTCATGGCCCGCGGATTGTACGCGAGCCCAGCCTCTCTCCCGGGTGGCGCGATAACCACTCGGTAAGCGCCCGGTAAGGCCCTGCGGGCCATCGTGCCCGTCCCGACTGCCGCCTGCCCGCCTCCGCTGGAGGTGCACCGTGCCCGGCCCCGCGATTCGTTCCACCGCCGCCCTCGTCGAGCGGCACCGCGGCCTCACGCGGATTGCCGCGGCGACCCTCATCGTCGGCAGCCTCGCCTTGAGCGCGGCCGATGCGGCCGGCGCCGAGGCGTGGAAGGCGTGGCATTTCGGCGCCGCGGAGGTGCTCGAGCCGTCGGAGGTAGAGCCATCCGATGCCGAGGGCCACCTGCTCATCAGCGAGGTCATGGCCGGAGGCGCGAGCGCATCCGACGAGTTCGTCGAGATCTACAACCCGACCGCGACGACCCTGCCGCTGGAGGGACTCGAGCTCATCTACGTGAGCGCGAGCGGCGCGACGGTCACGCGCAAGGGCGAGTGGCCTGCGGGCGCCCCGGGCATCCCGCCCGGCGCCCACCTGCTGGTGGCCAACGAGGCGGGCGCCTTCGCGTCGCTGGCGGACCTGACCTACGCCAACGGCCTGGCCACAACCGGCGGCAGCGTGGCGCTGCGCATCCGCGACGCGACGACCGCCATCGATGCGGTGGGCTGGGGCACGGCGGCCAGCGCCTGGCTGGAGGGCAGTCCGGCTCCGGCCGTGGCCGCCGGCCACTCGCTCGAGCGCCTGCCGGGCGGCCCGGCGGGATCGGGCCAGGACACTGACCAGAACCTCGCCGACTTCGTTGATCGCGCCGCGCCGGACCCGCAGAACGCCGCCTCGCCGCCGATCGCCGTCAGCCCATCGGCCCAGCCGAGCCCCACGTCCACGCCGACGGAGCCTCCGACGAGCGCTCCAAGCTCCTCGCCGACGCCGACGCCGACGCCAGCATCGCCCGACCCGACACCGATGCCGAGTACGACGCCGACGCCCTCCCCGACGCCGCCCCCCACGCCCTCTCCGACGCTGGCGCTAACCATCGCCGCGGCCAGGGCCCTGCCAGACGGCAGCATCGCCACGGTCGAGGGCATGAGCCTCACCGGTTCCGCCTTCACCGACGGAGGCGGCTACCTGGCCGATGCCACCGGCGGGATCGCCGTCCTGGTGCCCGACGGCGCGTTCCCCCGCGGGCAGGTGGTGCGCATCACCGGAGAGCTGGACGATCGATTCCACCAGCGGACGCTGCGCGCCGAAGCGAGCGGCATCGTCGTCATCGGGCGGGGGGAGGATCCCGAGGCGGTCATGGTGGAGACCGGCTCCATCGGCGAGGGAGTGGAGGGCCAGCTGGTCGAGGTCACGGCGACCATCGTCTCCTCGGCGACCGCGCTGAGCGGTGCCGTCGCCTT
>JAPSGM010000199.1 GCA_031177555.1 Chloroflexota bacterium | reverse complement strand
TCTCGCGCGGCATAGGCCGCCAGCCGCGCACCGACCTCCGGGGCCGTCACCAGCTGCCACTCGTCGCCCATGCGCTGCAGGCGCAGGCCGCGGCGATCCTCGGCCAGGTCCTCGGCGAGGGCCGACAGGCCGCCCTCCGCCTGCAGGGCGGGCACGCCGGCCAGCGCGGCCATCTCGCCGGTGGGCAGCGGCCGCTCGGCGATGAACAGCAGCGCCTCGAAGAAGGCGCCGAGCTCCTCGGCCGCCGTCATGCGCCCGGCGCCTCGCCCATCGGCTCGAGCAGGATCGGGCCGAAGAGCTCGTCCTGCCGCAGGCTGGCCTGGCGGCGTCGCACCAGCTCCAGCATGGCCAGGACCGTGACCGTGACCTCCGTCCGCGAGCGGCAGGCCAGGAGCACCTGCTGCAGCACCACACGGCCGGTCGCGGACAGCGCCGCGCGCAGGGTGGCCAGCTGCATGGCGATCGTCACCTCGCGCGGCACGACCTCAGGCGGGGGCGGCTCTGGCTCCGGGATGGCCGCCAGCCGCTCCAGCGCCTCCGCCAGCAGGCCCGCTGGCAGCGGGTCGGAGGGCGCCTCCGGCAGGTCCGACTCGCGCGGCTCGCGCCTGAGCACCGGTGCCTGCCCGTCGCGCTCCCCCAGGGCGCGCGCCGCGTCGCGCAGGGCGCGGTACTCGATGAGCCGCCGGCGCAGCTCCTCCTCGTCCGGCTCATCCGCCGCGTGCTGCGCGGATGGGGCCGGCTCGCCGGGGAGCAGGCGCCGCGACTTGAGCAGGATCAACTGCGAGGCGACGGCCACGAAGTCGGCCAGCCGCTCTGCGGCCACCGGGTGGCGGGCGAGGTGCTCCGCGTAGGCGTCCGCCATCTCGGCCAGCGGCACCGTGAGCACGTCCAGCTGCCGCGACTCGATGAGGTGCAGCAGCAGGTCCAGCGGCCCGGCGAAGACGTCCAGCCTGACCTCGAAGTCAGGGGCCGGCAGGGGCGTGGCGGCCGGGTCGGGCCCGATGGAGATCGGCTGCATCGGCATCGGCTCAGGTCGCCTCGTCGGCCAGGTGCAGGGCGGCCGCCGCCGGCCGATCTGGCTCGGCGGCGGTCCCGCGGATGAACGCCGCGGTGCGCTCGCTGGCTCCGGCGGCCAGGGCGACCTCGGCCGAGAGCTCCGCATGGTGGAGGTACAGGTGCCACGGGAATCGCCACGACCAGCGGTCCGGCGACGCCAGGCGGGCCAGCAGCCGCGGCGCGAAGGCCTCCAGCACGACGCCGCCGACGCGGTGCCACAGCCGCAGGCGCTGCCCCTTGGCGGCGTCGTGCAGCAGTGCGGCCGCCAGCAGGTCCGGGTCGTCCCAGCCGTCGGCGCGCAGGCGCGTCGCCACGTCCAGGCCGTGGCGCCGATCGGCGACCGGCATCCCGGCGAAGAGCGGCCAGGTCTCCGGCGGTAGGATGCTGCGCGCGACGGCCGTCTCCGCATCGCTGACGCGGGCCGTCACGTGCGTGAAGAACTGCCAGACCCTATGCACCGACGAGCAACCCCGTGATGGCGGCAGCAGCGCGGAACAGCCAATTCAGCGGCCCGAATCCGCCGCTGTACGAGAGGACCAGGATCAGCAGAATGACGAGGACGCCGTAAGGAGCGTAGCGCTGCACGCTGAACGCGTAGCGCGGTGGCAGGAAGGGCAGCACCAGGTTGTAGCCGTCCAGGGGCGGGATGGGCAGCAGGTTGAAGATGGCCAGCACCACGTTGTAGAAGACCACGGAGAGCAGCGCCAGCCCCACGATCTCCATGCCCGGCGCTTGCACGCCGGCCAGGTCCAGGACGCGGATGACGACCGCCACCAGCGTGGCGACGACCAGGTTGGCGATCGGGCCGGCGGCGGCGACCCAGGCCATGCCCACGCGACCGGGTCGCAGCGCGTACGGGTTCACCGGCACCGGGCGACCCCAGCCGAAGCCGGCGATCAGGAAGAGGATGGTCCCCATCGGCTCGAAGTGACGCAGCGGGTTGAGGCTGACCCGGCCCAGCGCCCGCGGCCGGTGGTCGCCCAGCGCGTCGGCGGTGAACGCATGGCTGAACTCGTGGAAGGTGATGCCGACCACCAGGGCCACCGCCAGGCCGATGAGCTCGGCGGGACTGAAGTCTCGAAACAGCATGTCAGGCCAGCCCCGGCACGAGCTCGCGCAGGATGCCCACCAGCCGGGAGGCGCCGACGGGCCCCATCTGGAGCACCTCCTCGTGCGTCACCTCGCCCTCCATCTCGGGCGTGGCCTTGTTGGTGATGAGGCTGAAGCCCACGACCCGCGCGCCCTGGTGGCGCGCCACCAGCAGCTCGTGCACGGTCGACATGCCGACCGCGTCGGCACCCAGCGTGCGCAGCATGCGCAGCTCCGCCCGCGTCTCGTAGGACGGGCCGGCCAGCATGACGTACACGCCCTCGCGGAGCGGGACGCCGGCCCGCCGCGCGGCCTCGCGGGCGGCAGAGCGGAGCTCGGCGTCGAAGGCATCGGCCATGGGCAGGAAGCGCGGCCCGAGCGTGTCCAGGTTGGGGCCCACCAGCGCGTTCTCGCCGGACAGGTTGATGCTGTCGGCGATGAGCATCACGTCACCCGGCTCGAGCTCGGGATTGACGCCACCCGCCGCGTTGGTGAGGACCACGGTGCCGATGCCCAGGGTCAGGCAGGCGCGCAGCAGCAGCGTCGCCTGGCGGTGGCTCCAGCCCTCGTAGGGATGGGCGCGGCCCGAGAGCAGCAGCGCCGGCCGGCCACCGGCCAGGCCAGCGATCAGCTCGCCGGCGTGGCCGGCGACCTCCGAGTCGGGAACGTTCGGGATCTCGCCATAGCCGATGCGCAGCCGCGGCTCGGGGTCGAGCAGGTCCGCCACGCCGCCCAGCCCCGAGCCCAGCACGAAGCCGACGCCGGGCTCGGCGAGCCGAGGGTCGGCGGACAGCCGCTTGCGGACGGCGGACGCGGTCGCGGCGATGCGTCGCTCGAGCTCGGCCCCGTAGAGGCCGTCGGGCAGAGCGCCCCGGCGGACCTCCCCCACCTACATGCGCTCCAGCAGCTCGCGCTTCTTGGTCTCGTACTCCTCGGGAGTGATCAGCCCGCGGTCGCGCAGCCCGGCCAGGCTCTCGAGCGTGGCGGTCATCCGGTCGCCGGGCGACGCCGCGCGCTCCGGCGCCGGCGTCGGCGGAGGCGGCGCGACCGGAGACGGGGCGAGCTCCGGGCTGGCCGGAGACTCGTCGCGCACCTGCTGGACGCGATCCGAGCCGGCGCGCGGCGGCATCGGCGCGGCGCGCTGCATCTGCCGCGGGGAGCTCGGCCGCTGGGAGGGCAGGGGCGCCAGGTCCGGGCGCTCCATCAGCTCCTTCTGGTTCAGCATCGCCACCTTGAACTGGACCGGGTCGGCGATCATCGGGAAGTCGGAGATGCCGGAACCCCCGATCTCCTCGGCCGCGGTCAGGATGTCGAGCGTCCCGTAGTTGAAGATCCGGCCGACCCAGCTCTGGTCGAGCCGCGCGTCGTTGACCTTCTCGAGGTTCGAGTCCACGACCGACTTGTTGAGGATGCCCTCGGCACGGATGACGCGGCGGGTGGTGATCAGCCACTCCTGGTTGCGCCAGTCCCAGATGACGATGCCGACCCAGGCCAGCGAGAGCAGCAGCGCGATGAGGACCACGATGGTGGCGATGCCGTCCACGCCGTCGTTGACGAACGGACTCTCTCCGGTCGAGAGGAAGACCAGGAGCGCAAAGGCCAGGATGGCGAGCAGGATCCAGACCCACGTGCGGGCGATCACCGCGAACCAGTGCTGGCGGGTGTCGAAGACCACCTCCTCGCCCCGGCTCAGGTGGTTCCGAACGTAGCTCATGCTCGTGCTCCTAGGCTCTCGGATGCGCCCGCAGGTACACCTCGCGGAGGCGCTCCCCGGTCAGGTGCGTGTAGAGCTGGGTGGTGCTGATGCTAGCATGGCCGAGCAGCGCCTGGACCACCCGCAGATCGGCGCCACCCTCCAGCAGATGCGTCGCGAAGCTGTGCCTGAAGGTGTGCGGCGTGACGTGTCCCGCCACCCCGGCCGCCCGCGTCCAGTGGCGCACCAGGCGCCAAA
>JAPSGM010000050.1 GCA_031177555.1 Chloroflexota bacterium | reverse complement strand
GCGATGACCTTGGCCACGCGGCGTGGCTCGGCAACCTCCACGGTGAGGGTCACGTCGCGGAACGGCACCACCGTGCCCGGCAGCGGGATGCGCCCCTCGCGATGGACGATGAAGCCGCCGACCGTGTCGTAGGCCTCCTCATCGGCCTCCTCGGCATCGGGCAGGTCGAACAGGTCGCGCAGGTCGTCCATGCTGACCCGGCCGTCGACGCGGAAGGCCGTCTCGCCGTCCTCCTCCAGCGTCTCGACCAGCGTCTCCTCCGTGTCGTACTCGTCCTGGATCTCGCCGACGATCTCCTCGACCACGTCCTCCATGGTGATCAGGCCGGCGGTGCCGCCGTACTCGTCGACCACGATGGCGATGTGGCGCTTGGCGGCCTGCATCTCGTGCAGCAGCTCGTCCACCGCCTTCGTCTCCGGCACGTAGACGGCAGGACGGGCCAGGCCGCGGATGTCGATCTGGCGCGCCTGCGTCCCGTTGCGCTTCAGGTACGGCAGCAGGTCCTTGGCGTAGAGGATGCCGACGATGTTGTCCAGGCCCTCCTCGAACACGGGGACGCGCGAGTGGCCGGCACGGACGATGACGTCCAGCACCTCGTCGATCGGCGCGTTGACCTCCACGGCCCGGATCCCGATACGCGGCACCATGACCTCGTGGACCTGCTTCTCGGCGAGCTCGATGACCCCGTGGATCATCTCCTTCTCGTCCTGCTCGATGCCGCCCGTCTCCGAGCCGGTCTCGACCAGCATCTTCAGCTCTTCGGTGGACAGGTAGCCGGCCTGCGGCCGCTCCCGGCCACCGAGGGCGCGCACCAGCACGTTGGAGACCGAGGACACGAACCAGACCACCGGGCTCAGGAGGCGGTCCATCCAGCCGATGGGACGCGCCACGATCAGCGCGAACCGATCGGCGAAGGTCAGCGCCAGGGTCTTCGGCACCAGCTCGCCCATGATGATCGAGGCCATCGCGATGAGCAGCGTGACGAGCACGAAAGCGATCCCGTCGGCCGCCTCGCCCACGCCCGGGATCAGCGCGATCGGCGCAGCCAGCGCGCCGGACAGGGCAACGGCGCCGACCGCCGAGGCCAGGAAGCCCAGGAAGGTGATGGCGATCTGGATCGTCGCCAGGAAGCGGGAGGGGTCATCGGTTAGGCGCTGGGCCACGCGCGCCGCCCGGCTGCCCTCTCCCACCAGCTGGTCCAGCCGGTGACGCTTGACCGTGATGAGGGCGATCTCCGAGGCGGCAAAGAAGCCACCGATCAGGATGAGCCCCAGCACCGCCGCGAGGTCGATGAACCAGGTGTCGGTCATCGGGTCCCGCCACGCGCCGGGCCGGGTTGACCGGCGGCGCCGCTACTGCTGCCGTCAGACATCGGGGGGTTCGGCGGGACCTCCCTGCTGCGGGTTCCGATCCGGCACGCTGCCCGCCCGCTCCGCGCGGTCCTGTGGCGGCTCGGGAGGAGCGGCCTCCGCGTCCCGGGGCCGGCGGCGTGCCTCGATGGGGCGGGCCGGCATGCCGACCACCGTCTTGCCCGGCGGCACGTCGCGCGTCACGACCGCGCCCGCACCGGTCCTGGCGCCGGGGCCGATAGTGATCGGCGCACGCAGCATGGTGTCCACGCCGATGAACGCGCCGTCGCCGATGAGGGTGACGTTCTTGCGCTCCCCGTCGAAGTTGGCTGTCACCGCCCCGGCGCCGATGTTCACGTCCTCCCCCACCTCCGCGTCGCCGACGTAGCTGAAGTGATGCTGCTGCGTGCCCGCGCCGAGGGTGGCCTGCTTCAGCTCGGCGTAGTTGCCGATGCGGCAGCGCGGCCCGATGCGGCACCCCGGGCGCAGGTGGCTGTAGGGGCCGATGTGCACGTCCTCGGCGATCTCCGACTCCTCGACGACGCTCGACCACACCACCGTTCGCGGGCCGATGCGCGAGTCGCGCACCTGCGCGTTGGGCCCTATGACGGCGTCCTGCGCGATCACGGTTGCGCCACTGAGCACCGTTCCGGGCTCGATGCGGGCGTCCTGGCCGATCTCCACGCCGGCATCGATCCAGGTCGTGGCCGGATCCACGATCGTCACGCCGGCGCGCATGTGCCGCTCGGAGATCTGCGCGCGCAGCAGCCGCTCGGCGGCAGCCAGCGCCACGCGGTCGTTTATCCCGGTCGTCAGCTCCGGCTGGGGCGCCTCCACGACGGCGACGCGCCGGCCGCCGCCCGCGGCCTGCGCAACGAGATCGGTCAGGTAGTACTCGCCGGAGGGCGAGGCGGGCACGCTGCCCACGTTGGCGCGCAGCCAGGCGGCCTCGAAACAGTAGGTCCCGACGTTGACCTCGTCGACGCCGCGGGTCGCGTCGTCGGCGTCACGGTCCTCGACGATGGCGCTGACCGACCCGGCGGCATCGCGCACCACCCGGCCGTAGCCCGATGGGTCGGGCACGCGGGCGGAGAGCAGCGCGACCGTGGCCTCTCCCTCCGCCTGCTGGCGCAGGAGGTGGCGGAACAGGTCGGCCGGCAAAAGCGGCACATCGCCCATCGTCACGACCACGTGGCGCACGCCGGAGGGAATGCGGCGGAGGCCGCAGCGCACCGCGTCGGCGGTGCCCAGCTGGGGCTCCTGGCGCACGGTCGGGACGTCGCCGAATGCCGCCTCGACCGCATCGGCTCCGGACCCGGTGACCACCACGCGATGCTCGATCCCGGCGGCTGCCAGTGATTCCAGGACGTGGGTCAACATGGGACGCCCGGCGAGGGGGTGCAGAACCTTCGGGACGCGGGACCGCATCCGGGTCCCCTGCCCGGCGGCCAGGACAATGGCCGCGGATGCTTGCAAGTGCGGTTGGCTCCTCACGGGGGCGGCAGGTGGCGCCGATGGTATCCGTGGCGTGCGAGCGTGGTCAACCGGCGCTCAACCCGCCTCGCCGGACATGGCAATGGCCTCGATCTCGACCAGCGCGCCCTTGGGCAGCCCCGCCACGGCGACCGTGGAGCGGGCCGGGTACGGCGGCGAGAAGTGCCGGGCGTAGACCTCGTTGACCGTAGCGAAGTCGGCCATGTCGGCCAGGAAGATGGTGGTCTTGATGACGCGCTCGGGGCTCGTCCCGGCCGCGTCCAGCACGGCGGTCAGGTTGCGCAGCGCCCGCTCGGCCTGGGCGCCAACCCCCTCGACCAGCTCGCCGCTGGCCGGGTCCGCCCCCACCTGCCCGGCGGTGATGACCAGGTCGCCGTTGCGGATGGCCTGGCTGTAGGGCCCGATGGCGGCCGGCGCCCCGCCCGTCTCGACGGCGGTGCGCACCCTACCTGAGCTCCTCTGCATCGCTCACGGCCTCGATCCTAGCCGGTTCCCGCCGCAGGCGCGTCCGCGTGGCACGCAGGCCGGCGCGGCCCAGCCGGGCGGCGACCGCGTCCGCGCGCTCGGGGTCGTCGCAGCGCGCGAAGACGGTCGGCCCCGATCCGGTCAGCCGCGGCTCCGCACCGGCGCCCGCCACGAGGCGCATCACGTCGTCGAGCTCGGGCCGCAGGCGGCGCGCCGGGGTCAGCAGGTCGTTGCCTTCGGCGTGCGCGGCGCCGCTCCATTCCCCGGGCTGCAGCTCGGCGAAGACCGCGGCGGTCGACAGCGAGAAGGGCGGGTGCGCCAGCACGACCTCCACCCCGCCCGCCGGTGGGTCGATCTTCGCCACAACCTCGCCGATGCCCTCCACCCGCGCTGCGGCCACCCCGGCGGCGAAGAACGGGACGTCGGCCCCGATGCGTGACAGCTCCTCCAGGAGCCGCGGCTCGCGCGTCGCGTCATTCGCCTCGCCGCGCCAGCGGCGGCCCAGCCGCCAGGCCGCGGCGGCATCCGACGAGCCGCCGCCCAGCCCGGCGCCCGAGGCGATGCGCTTCTCCAGCGCCAGGCAGGCCAGCCTGGGCTCCTCGCCCAGCCCGGCAAGCAGCCCGCGCCACGCCAGGTTGGCGGCAGGCGTACGCGGGACGTCGTCGCCGGGTGGCGCCTCGATCCGCAGGCCGCTGCAGCCCGGCATCAGCAGCAGGCTGTCGGCGAGCTCGAGCAGCACGAGCTCCGAGGCGAGCTGGTGGTGGCCGTCGCCACGCCGGCCGGTCACCGCCAGCCACAGGTTCAGCTTCGCCGGCGCCTCGATCCGCAGCGGGATCACGGCGTGGCGTCCCGCCGGCCGCGGCGATCGTCCCCGAGGCGCGGCGCGAGGCGGCGCGCCAGGCAGGCCCACTCGTCGACGGAGAGCGTCTGAGGGCGCCGCTCCGGATCGATCCCGCACGAGGCCAGCGCACCCTCAAGCGCCCCGGGCGGCAGCGGCAGCTCCCGCCCCAGCCCGTTGTGCAGCTGCTTGCGCCGCTGCCGGAAGCCGGCCTGCACGATCCGGTAGAAGGGATCGCGCTCGCTTCCCGGCGGCACGGGCGGGTCGTCGCGACGGCGCAGCCGCAGCACCGCGGAGTCCACCTTCGGGGCGGGCTCGAAGGCATCGGCCGGTACGCGCCCCACGACCTCGGCGGCCGCCGCGTTCTGGACGAAGACGGACAGGTAGCTCATCTGCCCCGGTGGCGCGGCCACGCGCTCGGCGACCTCCAGCTGCACGAGCAGGACGGTCAGCTGCGGGGGCCGCTCCCCTTCGAGGAAGGCGTGCAGCAGCGGGCTGGTGATGTGGTACGGGATGTTGGCCACCAGCTTGAACGGCTGGCCCGGGAAGCAGGTCGACGGATCGAGCTCGAGCGCATCCGCCTCGAAGAGCTCGAAGCCGGGGATCCCGCCCAGCTCGCGGCGCAGCCAGGCCGCCAGCCGCGCGTCCAGCTCCACGGCCAGGACCGATGCGCCGGCCGCCAGCAGCCGGCGGGTCAGCACGCCCAGCCCCGGCCCGATCTCGACCACCCGGTCGCCCGGCTGCAGCTCCGCGCCCGCCACGATCGCGTCGAGCGCCGCAGCATCGGTGAGGAAGTTCTGGGACAGGCTGCGCCGCGGGCGGAGCCGCTCTGCGCTCAGCAGCCTCCGGAGCTGGCCGGGCGTCGGCGGCGCCAGGCGTTCCGGCGCCAGCGGATCGGTCATCGGTCCAGCCAGGGAAGCGCCAGGTTCGGAATTGCCTCCAGGTCGGGGCCGGCCCGGTCGCCGGCCGCGAGGCGGAAGCCGGCCGCCGCCCCGATCATGGCGCCGTTGTCGGTGCACCATTCCGGCGGCGGGACCAGCAGCGGCAGCCCGCTGCCACCCAGGCGATCCCTGAGCTCGGAGCGCAGCGCGCGGTTGGCGGCCACGCCGCCGCCCAGGGCGACCGCCGCCACCCCGAAGTCGCCTGCTGCGGCGACCGTCTTGGTGACCAGCGCGTCGACCACGGCCTCCTCGAAGGCAGCCGCCAGCGGCTCGACCGGGATCGGCTCGCCGCGCTGCCGGTAGGCCTCCACCTCCCGCAGCACCGCGGTCTTGAGGCCGGAGAACGAGAAGTCGTAGGCACCATCGGTCCGGGCGCGGGGAAAGCGCGTGGCGGGGGTGGCGTCGGCGGCGGCGGCGGAGATGGCAGGGCCGCCGGGGTATGGCAGGCCGAGCAGCCGCCCGACCTTGTCGAACGCCTCGCCGGCGGCATCGTCAGCGGTCTGGCCCAGCAGCCGGTATCGGCCGTGATCCTCCATCAGCACCAGCTGCGTGTGCCCGCCGCTGACCACCAGGCACAGCAGCGGGAAGGGCGGCTCGGCGGGAAGCGGCTCGCCGGCGGCCGCGTCGGTCAGCCAGTTGGCGTAGATGTGGCCCTCGATGTGGTTCACGCCGACCAGCGGCAGGCCGCGCACCTCGGCGACCGCCTTGGCCACGTTCACGCCGACCAGCAGCGAGCCAATGAGGCCCGGCCCGTAGGTCACGGCCACCGCGTCCAGGTCCTCCCAGCCGATGGCCGCCTCGTCGAGCGCGGCCCGGGCGGTGGGAACGATCCAGCCCAGCTGCTGGCGGGCAGCCACCTCCGGCACGATGCCACCGGTCCGAGCGTGGAGCGCCACCTGGGTGGCGACCTGGTTGGCCTCGATGCGGCGGCCGCCGACGACCACGGCCACGCCGGTCTCGTCGCAGCTGGTCTCCACGGCCAGGATGCGCGGCCCGCTCGGCCCGCTCACGGCCCTTCCTCCACTTCGGCACGCTCGCGCTCGCGGCGCAGCAGGTCCCGCATGGCCGGGTCGCCGAGGGAAGGGATGCTCATGACCAGCGCGTCCTCGCCGTCATCGGTGTAGTAGCGCGGGCGCCGCCCGACGATCTCGAACCCGAAGCTGCCGTACAGCGACTGGGCGGCCGCGTTGCCGGCACGGACCTCGAGCGTCAGGCGCGTGGCGCCCATCTCCTGCGCCAGGTCCAGCAGGCGCACCATCAGCTGGCGGCCGACGCCCCGCCGCCGCCACTCGGGGTGCACGCCGAAGGTGGTGATGTGCGCCTCGTCGACCATCAGCCACACGCCGGCGAACCCGACCACCCGCTCGCCGCCGACGATCCCCGCGCGGGCCACCACGTACCGCGCCAGCCGGTTTCCGGTCAGCTCCTGCTCGAACGCGTAGGACGGCCACGGCGTCCGGAAGCTCAGCCGCTCGATCTCGTGGACCTGCGGGACGTCCGCCATGCGCATTTCGTCGACAGTGAGCGGCAGCCCGATCGCCATCAGGCTCCCCCGCTCGCCAGCTGCCCGACGCCGCGCGGGGCGCGCAGGTAGGCCGGCTCCAGGTGGGCGAGGTCGTCCCCTGCCGGATCGGCGCCCAGCCGCCTGGCCGCCAGCACGGCGACGGCGCCGGCGGCCCGATGCGGTGGCGTGGCGCCGGCCAGGCCGAACGCGGCCGCCAGCTCGGCGGGGGCCACCACGGGAGCGGAAGGCGCCTCGTCCGGCAGCGCGTCGCGGTCCACGATGCGCACCTCCCGCGCGCCGCGGAGCAGGAGGTACGCGTCTCGCGCGCCGGCGCGGGACAGGGCCGCACGCGCATCGGGCTCCGAATGCAGCCAGGCCTCCAGGCTGGGCACCCCCACGACCGGGCGCGAGAGGGCCAGGGCCAGGCCCTTCGCCAGGCTCATGCCGACGCGCAGGCCGGTGAAGGACCCGGGCCCGATGCCGACCGCCAGGGCGGTCGCCTCCTCCAGGTCCAGGTCCTGGCCCCGCAGCAGTTCGAGGAGGCGCGGCAGCGTCTGCTGTCCCTGCCGCCGGTCCCCCGTCCAGGCGGTCGTGGCAATGGCCGTCCCGTCGGCGCGGGCGATGGCAAGCGACACGTCGGTCGAGGCAGTCTCGATGGCGATGATCACCGCTCCAGCTCTTCCCTCGCCAGGCGGGCGTGCGGCTCGCCATGGGCGGTCCAGTGCAGGGTACGGCGCTCGGGATCGGACGGATCCATCTCGAGCCGGAGGTCCAGCCGGTCGAGCGGCAGCCAGCCGTCCAGCCGCTCGGCCCACTCGATGACGCTCACGCCCTCGCCCTGACGCTCGTCGAGCAGCCCGGCCTCAAGAGCCTCTTCCGGGTCGTCCAGGCGGTAGGCGTCGACGTGGAACAGCCGCAGCCGCCCGGCATGCTCATTCATCAGCACGAAGGTGGGGCTGTTCACCACTGTCGTGACGTCAAGCCCGTCCGCCACGCCCTTCGCCAGCTGCGTCTTGCCGGCGCCGAGCGGCCCCACCAGGGCCAGCAGCGTGCCGGGCGCGGCCGCCGCGCCCAGGCGGGCGCCGACGTCGCGCGTCTCCGCCGCGGAGTTGGTCGTCAGGCGCCCCGATGCCGGGGCGGTGGCGGTGGACCGTTCCATGCCCTGAGAGGATAGGGCCGTCAGCCTCTCGTGGCAGGCACCGACAGGGTGGCCTCCAGGTTGGCCATCGGCACGGCCGCCAGCCGACCGTCTTCGAACCGGACCAGGGCCATGCGGGTTGGGATCCCCGATGGGGCGGCGTGCAGGTCGTCCAGCTCCGCCACCAGGACGCCGGCGCGACCCTGGAACGGGCGGCGATGGGCGATCACCCGCTCACCGACCCGCGGCAGCGCCCGTCGAGCCGGCGGCGACCCGGCCTCGTGGACGAAGAGCAGGGCCTCCGAGCCGAAGAGGCTCGCCGTCCGACCCGCATGGGAACGCAGCCAGGCGAAGCGCTGCGGATCGATCCCGACCTTGCCGAAGCCCTCGAGCAGCAGGACCCCGAACGCGCCCGCCAACCCGCCAATCTCGCGACGCCGCCGCTGGATGGCCTCGAAGTCGCGCAGCTCTTTGTCCAGGACCCCGCCCAGGACGATGCCGGCCACGCCCATGGCGCGCGCCCGGGTCAGCGTCTCAGCCGACGCGCGCGATCCGCCGACGACGATCCGGCCGGTGGCGCCGACGTCGATCGCCCCCGCCCGCAGCTCCTCCTCCGGGGTGTGCACCGCGATCACCAGCTCGCCGTGAACGGCCTCCCCCGTCCCGCCGACGCCGTGCAGGACCACGCCCGGCACCTCCAGCACGATCGAGCCGCGCTCCACGGATCGCACCCTCCCATGCACGTGGCCGATGACCGGCTCCTCCTCGCCGAGCGGCGCCAGCAGGACCGTCCCGTCACCCGCCGACAGGCCGAGCAGCAGCCCGTGGACCGGGGAGCGGACCTCGCGTCCCTGCGGGTCGCGGGCGAGCGTCTCGCCCTCCTCCAGCACCGAGCCGGGCCGCGCCAGGAGCAGCGCGGCCAGCTGCCCGGGGGGACGGCCCAGCAGCTCGGTGACGCGCAGGCGGACCGGCTGCCGCGGCACGCGGCGCATGGCCAGCACCTGCTCCGGTCGGACCTCGGCGCCCTCCCGTACCACGGGCATGGCCCCGCGTGGGATGTGGACGCGGTGCAGCGTCGAGCCGTTCATCGGCTGCCCACCAGCGAGGGCTCGATGGCCGGAACGGCGGGCTCGCGTCCGAAGAGATCGCGCCACCCGGCCAGCACGGCCCGCCGATCGTCGGAACGTCGCGGCAGCGAGAGCGGGACGCCCCGCGCGTCCAGCACGAGGCCGACCACGCCGCCGGTCGCGCCCGCCATCACGCGGCGCACGCGGCGAGGACCGCCCAGCGAGACGCCGATGCCCAGCTCGATCTCGAGCTCGGCCTCGTGGCCGCGCGCCAGCGGGATGATCTGCACCTGCCCGGTGCGCAGGTCCAGCGGGCCGATGACGGGCCACCCGGCGCGATGGACGGTGACCCGCATCACCACCTGGCCGAAGCGGCCGCCCCGGCACACCAGCGAGGTCCCGAGCGGAACGAGGAGGTCATCCCGCAGGACTCCCATTCCCTCCGCGATCTCGCTGTCATCGAGCGCGCCGAGCGGTGGCAGGACGCCGGAGGTGTCGAGGGCCAGCTGCGTCACGCCAAGCGGGCGCACGCCGTCGAGCAGCATCTGCGCGGCCTGTGAGGGACGCGGGGCCGCCGCCAGGCTGCGGCCGGACCCGATGAGGAGGTCGACGCCCTCGAGCTGCTCGCCGGCGCCTTCGGCCTCGCCGGCCAGGGCCAGCTGATGGCGCACCGCCGCCTGGACGATGACCAGCTCGTCCTCGGTCTGCGGCAGCGTCGCGGGCCGCGCGTGGAGGTTCTGCAGCACATCGGCCACCGCGACCTCGTCGATCGCCAGCGGCAGCCAGCGAGCCAGGCGTCCGGGGCCGCCGGCCGCGTGGCGCGCGCCGGCGATGCCACCCGCCGCGAAGACGCGGCTCTCGGCCTGTCCCGCCTCGTCGGCCACCGCCCAGGTCAGGTAGCGGGAGCCGACGTCCACGCCCGCGATGCG
>JAPSGM010000049.1 GCA_031177555.1 Chloroflexota bacterium | reverse complement strand
GGGATCCGCGAGCGGCGCATCGCCGCCGACGACGAGACGACCACGACCCTCTCCGTGCATGCCGCCCGCGACGCGCTGGCGGTGGCCGGCGTCGACGCCTCGGAGGTCGGCCTGGTGATCGTCGGCACCTGCTCGCCGGACTACCCGCTGCCGGCCACGGCCGTGCTCGTCGCCACGGAGCTCGGCGCGACCCGCGCCGCCGGGTTCGACCTGCAGGCGGCCTGCTCCGGCTTCCTCTTCGCGCTGGCCACCGGCACCAGCTTCATCCGCTCGGGGACGTACCGCCAAGTGCTCGTCATCGGGGTCGAGATCCTGAGCCGCTTCCTGAACTGGAAGGACCGCAGTACCTGCGTGCTGTTCGGCGACGGGGCGGGTGCCGTGCTCCTCTCCGCCTCCGACCAGCCGGGCGGCCTGCTGGGTGCCGACCTGTACAGCGACGGGACCGGCTGCGAGGCGATCATCGTGCCCGGAGGCGGCAGCGCAAACCCCGCCTCGGCCGAGACGGTCGCCAGGGACATGCACTACATCCAAATGCTGGGCAGCGAGGTGTACAAGTACGCCACGCGCCAGATGGCGGACTCCGCCGTCAGGGCGCTCCGCGAGGCGGGCCTCGGCGTGGGCGACATCGACCAGTTCGTCTTCCACCAGGCCAACCTGCGCATCATCAACAGTGTGGTGAAGGCGCTCGCCATCGACGAGGAGAAGGTCTTCGTCAACATCGAGAAGTACGGGAACACCTCCGCGGCATCGGTCCCCATGGCCCTGGTCGAGGCGGTGGCCGCCGGCCGCATCCAGCCCGGCGACCGGGTCCTGATGGTCGCCTTCGGGGCCGGCTACACCGCCGGCGCCGCGGTGGTTGAATGGACGGCCGATCCGTCGCGCGCCTTCATGGCGCCCGGCGACCAGACCCGCATGGGCCGCCCCCGCGCCGGCGCCCGGGCCGAGGCGGTCGCGGCGGCGGGCGGCTGAGCAAAGAGGAGGACCGATGTTCGACCTGACCGGCAAGGTGGCCCTGGTCACGGGCGCCAGCCGCGGCCTGGGGCGCGCGATGGCGATCGCCTTCGCGGCCCAGGGCGCCGACGTCGCGGTCAACTACCGCGGCAACCGCGATGCCGCCGGCGAGACCGTGGACGCGATCCGGGCCGCCGGTCGCCGCGCCGAGATCATCCAGGGCGACACCTCGCAGGGCCGCGACGGGTGCGAGGCGATCGTGACCGCCGCCATCGACGCGTTCGGCACGGTCGACATCCTGGTCAACAACGCCGGCATCACCCGCGACAACCTGCTGATGCGGATGGGCGCCGAGGAGTGGGACGCCGTGCTGTCCACGAACCTGTCCGGGCCGTTCTGGATGACGCGGGCCATCGCCCGCCCGATGATGAAGGCCCGATCCGGGCGCATCATCAACATGTCCTCGGCAGCCGGGCGGATGGGCAACCCCGGCCAGGCCAACTACGCTGCCGCCAAGGCGGGGCTGATCGGCCTGACCAAGACGACCGCCCGCGAGCTGGCGAGCCGGGGGATCACCTGCAACGCCATCGCGCCGGGCCTGATCGAGACGGACCTGACCGCCGACCTGCCGGAGGCGGCGGCCGAGGCCATCACCACCCTGACGCCGATGGGCTACGCTGGCTCGGCCGAGGACGTGGCCGCCGCCGCGGTGTACTTCGCCAGCGACGAGGCGCGCTACGTCACCGGCCAGGTCATCGGCGTCGACGGCGGCATGGTCATGGGGAGCTGAGCTGATGGACCAGGCCGCGTTCTACGCCTCCCTCCCGACCAAGCGCGTCGCCACGGGCGTCCTCATCACCGACGACCTCGACCGGGTCCTGCTCCTTCAGCCGTCGTACAAGCCGACCTGGGAGATTCCCGGCGGCACGGTGGCCGAGGGCGAGTCGCCGCGGGCAGCCGCACGCCGCGAGCTGCGCGAGGAGCTGGGCATCGAGCACGAGATCGGCTCGCTGCTCGTTATGGACTGGGTGCGGGCCGTGCCGCCGCGCACGGAGGCGCTGATCTTCGTCTACGACGGCGGCCGGCTCGACGACGCCGAGGCGCGCTCCCTCCTGCTGGGGCGGGCCGAGCTGAACGCCTACGGGTTCGTGGACATGGACGGGGCGGTGGGCCTCGTCTCGGAGCGGCTGGAGCGGCGCATCGTGGCAGGGCTCCAGGCGAGGCGCGCCAGGCGGGCGGTCGAGCTCGAGGAAGGGCGTCCGCAGATCGCGCGCGAGCTGGCCGCGGACGTTCCGCGCTACTGACGCCAGCACCCGCTCGTCTGGCGAGCAAGCGCTTCCCGGCGGCACGCGGATTGCTGCCAGAATGCCGAGACGACTCACCACGAGAGGAGACCGCATTGCTGACCCTCCGCACCCTGCTGAGCCCGTCGCGGCGCGTGCACGCGCACTGCGACATCCCGTGCGGCATCTACGACCCCGAGCAGGCGCGCATCGAGGCCGAGAGCTGCCTGCGCATCATCGAGAAGCACGACGCCAGCGACGACAAGCACTTCCGGGCCCGATGCATCCACGTCAAGGAGGAGCGGGCCGAGCTCGTGAAGCATCACCTCGACGTCCTCTGGCACGACTACTTCAAGCCGGAGCACACCGAGAAGTACCCCGACCTGCACGAGACGTTCTGGAAGGCCACCAAGCAGGCCTCCAAGGTCAAGCAGTCGATGGATGCCGGGGCCGCGAAGGAGCTGCTGGGCATGATCGACTCCATCGACGAGATGTGGAAGGCCACCGGCGGCCTGGAGAAGACGCGGGTCAACGGGCGCCCGGCCTGATCCGGGACCGATGTCGATGGACGGCGGCCGGAGGCGGTCCCTCTTCCTGGTCGTGGCCGCGCTGGGCGCCGGCATCGGCGCCGTCGCCGCTCTGCGGCGGCTGGACGCGGTGGCGGTCGAGGGCGGCTCGATGGCTCCCGCCCTCCTGCCCGGGGATCGTCTGCTGGTCGAGGCGTTGACCTACGCGCGCCGGCTCCCGCGCGCCGGCGAGGTGGTCGTGGCGGTCGACCCGCGCACCGGCGCGCGGGAGCTGATCAAGCGGGTGGCCGCGGTCCGCGACGGCAGGCTGGACCTGCGGGGCGACCGGCCCGCGGCCAGCACCGACTCGCGCGAGTTCGGCACCGTGCCGGCCTCCACGGTCCGCTGGCGCGTGGCCGTGCGCTACTGGCCGCCAGCCCGATTCGGCCGCGTCGCCGCGGCTCCCGCGCCGTTGCTGCTCGAGCCGGAGGGCGGCGAGCCGGCCTGCACGGCCTTCGACGACCTGGTGGTGGAAGCGGGCCAGCCGGGTCGGAGACGTGCCTCAGGGGCGGGCGGAGCAGAAGGCGACCACCGCGGCGGTGCAGGCCGAGCGCTCCGCGGGCAGGATTTCCGCGCGGGACCCCGCCTCCGCGGCCACCAGCCACTCGGCCCCGGCCGTGGGCCGGACCGCGACCCGGGCCTCGGGAGCCCGCTCGCGAAGGAACCCGACCACGGGACCGAGGCCGGCGTCGCCGTACTCCTCGCGGATGGCGCCGGTGTCGACCACGACCGCATCGGGCCTGCGCAGGATCACGGCCTGGTGCAGCCGTGCGGCGTCGTTGTAGAAGAAGGCGATGGCGTCCTGCACCCCGGCCTCGATCTCCGCGGCCAGGTCGTGGTCGCGCGTCAGGCAGTACAGGATCTGCTCGGCGCTGCGCTCGGAGGGGCCGGTCACGCAGCGAAGGATAGTGCGCCGATCGGGTCTCGCGGCCAACGCGGCTACAATCGAAGGTCCATGGCCACGAGCACCCCGGCGCGCCGCGACCCGGCGCGCGACCTGACCGCGCCGCGCCACCAGGCGTTGGGCAGCCTGCTGGGCCGGGTATGGCCGGTCGATCAGGTGGGCGTGCAGGAGCGAGCGGCGTCGCTCGCCAGGCGCAGCATCAAGCGCGAGGCGAAGGTGTGGGCCCTCGACCTGGCGATCCGGATGATGGACCTCACCACGCTGGAGGGGAAGGACACGCCGGGCAAGGTCCGCGCGCTGGCCGGCAAGGCCCGCCGCCCGGATCCCACCGATCCGTCGATCCCATCGGTCGCGGCGCTGTGCGTGTATCCCAGCATGGTGCCCACCGCCGCGGAGGCCCTGCGTGGCTCCACGGTGAGGGTGGCCGCCGTGGCGACCTACTTCCCGTCTGGCCAGGCGCCGCTGGAGGTGAAGCTGCACGACGTGCGGCAGGCGATCGAGCTGGGCGCCGACGAGATCGACATGGTGATCGACCGCGGCGCGTTCCTGGCCGGCGAGTACGCGCGCGTCTACGACGAGATCGTGGCGGTCAAGGAGGCGTGCGGCGAGCACCACCTCAAGGTCATCCTGGAGACCGGCGAGCTGGAGACCTACGACAACGTGCGCCGCGCATCGGTCCTGGCCATGGCGGCGGGAGCCGACTTCATCAAGACCAGCACCGGCAAGGTCACTCCGGCGGCGGAGCTGCCGGTCACGCTGGTCATGCTGGAGGCGATCCGTGACTTCCACCGGCAGACGGGCCGGGCAGTCGGGATGAAGCCCGCCGGCGGCATCCGGACCTCGAAGGAGGCGATCGCCTACCTGACCGTCCTGTACGAAACGCTGGGGCCGGAGTGGATGACGCCGGAACGCTTCCGCTTCGGCGCCTCCAGTCTGCTGAACGACGTGCTGATGCAGATCCGCAAGGAGCGCACCGGCCGGTACAGCGGCGGCGACTACTTCACCCTCGACTAGATCCCGCGCCCGACATCGGCGCGTTGTCACGCGCCCGTCGTGGCGACGCGTGGTGGGTCGAGTGCCTCCGGGACGTCGTCACCCGCCTGTCAGGGCGACGCTAACCGGCATCCTCGTCGGCCCGATACCGTGAGCTGCGCGCGGCCGCCCCAGCCGGGGCTACGGTCGTCATGACGAGCCTGCGGTGCTTGGCGGCCCCCTCGGCCCCGGTCTACGGTCGTCAGGACGGGCGGGTGGTGCTCCGCAGGCTTCGACCGGCGGCGCTGCTAGCATCGGTCGCGTGGAGGTAGGTCCCGGCACCATCCAGATCTGGTCCGACATCGGCTGCCCGTGGGCGCACGTTGCCGTGTGGCGGCTGTGGGACGCCCGGCGGCGCCTGGGCCTGAACGACCGCGTGCGGTTTGACCACCGCGTCTTCCCGCTGGAGCTGTTCAACTCGGAGCCGACGCCGCGCAACGAGCTGGAGCCCGAGATGCCCATCTGCGCGTCGCTGGCCCCGCGGGCAGGCTGGCAGGCCTGGGCGGCCCCCGACTGGGCGTGGCCGGTCACCATGCTGCCCGCCATGGAGGCGGTGCAGGCCGCCAAGGAGCAGGGCCTGGCGGCGTCCGAGGCCCTCGATCGCGGACTGCGCCGCGCGTTCTGGGCCGAGAGCCGCTGCGTCAGCCTGCGCCACGTCATCCTGGAGGTCGCGTCCGAGACCGATGGCCTGGACCTGGCTGCCCTGGCCGATGCGCTCGACACCGGTCGTGCCCGCAGAGCCGTCCACAACCAGTGGGACCTGGCCAAGACCGATGCCGTGGCGGGTTCGCCGCACCTCTTCGCGCCCGACGGCGCGAACGCCCAGAACCCCGGCCTGGAGATGGACTGGTCGCAGGGCGACGACGGCGTGTGGCTGCCCACGATCCAGCGCGACGAGCCCGCCGCCTACGACGACCTCCTGCGTCGCGCCGCGGCGGCCTGATCTCACGCGGCGCCGTGGCCCAGCGTTCCCCTCACGTGCGACTGCCACCGTTCCAGGCGCTGGTCGACGCCCACGCCGTCGAGCTGCACCGCTTCCTGGTGGGCTACCTGGGGCCCGATGACGCCGAGGACTGCCTGCAGGAGACGCTGATCTCGGCGCTGCGCGCCTATCCACGCCTGAACCACGGCGAGAACCTGCGCGCCTGGCTGTACACCATCGCCAGGCGCAAGGCGACCGACGTGGGCCGCGGCCGGCGCCGCCTGCCACGAACCCGCCCCCTCGCCGACCTGGAGCCGGCGGCGGAGCCGTCGGTCGGGCCCCACGTGCCCGCCGACGACGGGCTGTGGACATCGGTCCGGCTGCTGCCGGACAAGCAGCGCGCGGCGGTCGTGCACCGGTTCGTGCTCGACCTGGACTACCGGTCGATCGGCGAGCGGATGGGAATCAGCGAGGAGGCGGCACGCCAGAACGTGAGCGAGGGGCTCCGGCGGCTGCGAAAGGAGATGGACCGATGAGCGAGCTCGAGCGCAGGCTGGCACGCGGCGGCGACGGTCCGGCCCCGGATGCCGATCGGCTGTCGGCTGCCCTGCGGCAGCGCGCGGCGGCCGAGGGCCTCCTTGACGTGGCCTACGCCTCCATGGACTCGCCGCTTGGCGAGCTGCTGGTGGCCGTGACGCCGCGCGGCCTGGTGCGGGTGGCGTACGTGCAGGAGGCGACGGAGGCCGTCCTCGAGGATCTGGCCAACCGGGTCAGTCCACGGGTGCTGCGCGCCCCCGAGCGCACCGACGAGGTGCGGGATGAGCTGGAGGAGTACTTTGCCGGCGCGCGCCGCGGCTTCGACACGCCGATCGACTGGTCGCTGGTGCGGGGCTTCGCGGTGGGCGTCCTGCAGGCCACGGCGCGGGTGCCGTTCGGCCAGGTGACGACCTACCGGGACGTCGCCGGTGCGGCCGGCTCGCCGCGTGCCGCCCGCGCGGCCGGCAACGCCCTGGGATCGAACCCGATCCCCATCGTCGTGCCGTGCCATCGCGTGCTCCACGCCGGCGGCGGGCTGGGTGGCTACACCGGCGGGCTCGAGCGCAAGCGGTTCCTGCTGCGGCTGGAGGGCGCGGGCCCCATCGGCTGATCCGGCATGCGCTCCGCGGCCGACGCTGCGCCCGGCGTCAGGCGGTGGCTCCGCCCGGTTCGCCCGCCAGCAGCGGGCGGTACAGCTCGATCAGCTCGGCCGGGACGCGCGCGGGCCGTCCGTCGGAGAGCCGGACCCAGACCCACTCGCTGCGCACCTCCGCCAACAGCGTGCCGTCGGCGGCCCTCCGGATGGCGGTCTGCCGCACGCCCCTGACCCCGGCCAGCGCGAGCACCCGGACCGTTGCCTGGATCTCGTCGCCGCGCACGGCAGGGAGGTGGTACGTCACCTCGTGTCGCCGGACCACCCAGGCCCCGCCGCGCGCCACGGTCCACTCCTGCCCGAAGCCTTCCGCCTGGGCGTGCTCAGCGGTGAGGTGCTCGGCCCACTGCACGTAGACCGCGTTGTTTACGTGGCCGTTCTCGTCCAGCTCGTACGAGCGCACGCGGAAGCGAAGGCTGTGCTCGATGAGGTCGGCCGCGCGGTCACCCATGCGCTCATCGTACGGTGGCGGGCGCGCGGCTTCCCTGACCTGTCACCAGGTGGCTGTCCTGGCGACCGTAGACAGTGGGATGGCCCGGGATCGGCCTCATCGGCCTGGAAGCGTGCTCAGGCGCACGAAGCGGAGCTGCCGAGCTGCCCGAAACGGCGCCTACTGCCGCCAGGACAGGCGGGTGACGCCACGCGGGGACGCGCGGGCGTGCCGACGCGCCGGCGAGGGCTGTACGCTCGCGGTGGCCGCTGCGTAGGGCCAACCAATACGGGAGTTGGCGCCCAGGTGACGGATGGCCCGGCACAACGGGCCAGCGGCACGGCCACCGGCTGGGCTGCAGCGGCCCCGACCCGCGGTGCGATAATCGGGCGGTCATGACGCTCACCAAGAAGACGGAGAGCCGCCCGGCGCCCGCCTCGTGGGGCCTCGCGGCGCGCGGCGGGGTCCCCTGGGAGTACGCCGCGGCGCCCGAGGCGACCGACCACATCAGCCTGCGCCCCGAGTACGGGATTTTCATCGACAACGAGTTCGTGCCCAGCCGGCCGCGCGCCTGGTTCGAGGTGATCAACCCCGCCACCGAGGAGCGGATCGCCCGCGTGGCGCGCGCATCGCGGGCCGATGTCAAGCGGGCGGTGGCCGCCGCTCGCCGCGCCTACGACACGACCTGGTCGCGGCTCGCCGGCAGCGAGCGGGCCAAGTACCTGTACCGCATCGCGCGCATCCTCCAGGAGCGGTCGCGCGAGTTCGCGGTCGTCGAGACCATGAACTCCGGCAAGCCGATCAAGGAGTCGCGCGATGTGGACGTGCCGCTTGCCGCGGCGCACTTCTTCTACTACGCCGGCTGGGCGGACAAGCTGGACTATGCCTTCCCGAACCGCGAGGCCCGCTCGCTGGGAGTGGCCGCGCAGGTCATCCCCTGGAACTTCCCGCTGCTCATGCTGGCGTGGAAGATTGCCCCGGCCCTGGCCGCCGGCAACACGGTGGTGCTCAAGCCGGCCTCCACGACTCCGCTGAGCGCCTACCTCTTCGCCGACGTCCTCCTGCAGGCCGAGCTGCCCCCGGGCGTGGTGAACATCATCACCGGCCCCGGCGAGATCGGGATGGAGCTGGTCAGCCACCACGATGTCGACAAGGTGGCCTTCACCGGGTCGACCGCGGTCGGCAAGATGATCGCCCGCGCCGTGGCGGGTTCGCACAAGAAGCTGACCCTGGAGCTCGGCGGCAAGGCGGCCAACATCGTCTTCGACGACGCGCCGCTGGACCAGGCGATCGAGGGCATCATCAACGGCATCTACTTCAACCAGGGCGAGGTGTGCTGTGCCGGCTCCCGCCTCTTCGTCCAGGAGAGCGTGTACGAGCCGCTGCTCGAGAAGCTGAAGGACCGCCTCTCCACGCTGCGCGTGGGCGACCCGCTCGACAAGAACACCGACGTCGGCGCCATCAACTCGGCCGGGCAGCTGGCCAAGGTACAGGAGCTGGTCCAGTCGGGCATCGAGGAAGGGGCCGACATCTTCCAGCCGGATTGCGAGCTGCCGGACCGCGGGTTCTTCTTCCGTCCCACCCTGTTCACCGGGGTCAGCCAGTCGCATCGGATCGCGCAGGAGGAGATCTTCGGGCCGGTGCTGTCGGTCCTGACCTTCCGCACGCCCGAGGAGGCCATCGAGAAGGCGAACAACACCCCCTACGGCCTGTCGGCCGGCGTGTGGACCGAGAAGGGCAGCCGCATCTTCAAGATGGTGAGCGCCATGCGGGCCGGGGTCGTCTGGGCGAACACGTTCAACCGGTTCGACCCCACCTCGCCGTTCGGCGGTTACAAGGAGTCCGGCTACGGGCGCGAGGGCGGCCTGCACGGGCTGGCCGCCTACCTGGACCTCTCGCCGAACGGGACGCGCTGATGCCGAAGCCGCGCGTCGCCACCCGGGCCCGAGCGGCCAGGCGGCCGTCGGTCCTGGACCAGGGGGCCCGGGCGCCCCTGGCCACCACCAACGGCGCGCGGGGAGCGGCCGAGCGCGTGGAGGTGCGCAAGACCTACAAGCTGTACATCGGCGGGGCGTTCCCGCGGACCGAGTCCGGGCGCGCCTACGAGGTCCTCGACGCGCGGGGCCGGTTGCTGGCCAACGCCTCGCGGGGCACGCGCAAGGACATCCGCGACGCCGTGCGCGCAGCGCGCAAGGCCATGCCCGATTGGGCGGCGAGGACCGCGTACAACCGCGGCCAGATCCTGTACCGCATCGCGGAGCTGATGGAGGGTCGTCGGGAGCAGTTCGTCGCCGAGGTGACCGCCGCGGAGGGCATGGGGCGCCGCCGCGTCGCACGGCTGGTGGACGCCGCTATCGACCGATGGGTGTGGTACGCCGGCTGGGCGGACAAGTACGCGCAGGCGCTCGGCACGGTGAATCCCGTCGCCGGCAGCTACTTCAACTTCAGCGTCCCGGA
>JAPSGM010000405.1 GCA_031177555.1 Chloroflexota bacterium | reverse complement strand
GACGTCCGACCTCGCCGCGATGGGCGCGGAGGCCGGCGAGGCATACGTCTCGCTGGTGCTGCCCGCAGGTTTCGAGGGCGCGATGGAGCTCGTTGGCGGGATGGAGGAGCTGGCCGCCCGCCACGGCATGACGATCGCCGGCGGCGACGTCGTCGCGGGCCCGGTCCTGACCGTGGCCGTGTCCGTGACCGGCTGGGCCGAGCGCGAGGAGGAGCTGGTGGGAAGGGACGGCGCGCGGCCGAATGACCTCGTGGGCCTGACCGGCGAGCTGGGCGGTTCCGAGGCTGGACGAGTCGCGCTCGAGCACGGCGAGCGGGCCGGGGCGCTGGTCCGCCGCCACCTGCGACCGGAGCCCAGGCTGGCCGAGGGCCGGGCGCTGGCGTTCGCCGGGGCGAGCGCGATGATCGATGTGAGCGACGGCCTCGCCACCGACGCCGGGCACGTGGCGGCCCGGAGCGGCGTACGCGTGCAGATCGAGCTCGCGCGGGTGCCCTGCGCCCAGGGCGTCGGCCCGGAGGACGCCGTGTCGGGCGGCGACGACTACGAATTGCTCTTCACGATCCCGCCCGCCCGCCGCCGCGAAGCCGAGGCGGCTGCGGAGGTCACGTGGCTAGGTGAGGTCGGTGCCGGTAGCGGTCTCGTGCTCGTCGGCCTCGACGGCCGCCCGGTCCGGGGGCTCACGGGGTACGAGCACGAGTGACCACCCGCTTTGCCAGCGTCGAATGATCGCCTCGGCAACCGCCTCCGGATCGACCACGTAGCCACCGCGCGCGATGCGCCTGGCAAGCCCGGCCTGTTCGCCCTGATCCACCACCTGAAACGTACCCCCTGCCCGCCCTGCGTGCTCTACATATCGGCATCGGAACGACCCTCGCGGAGGGTCAGCGGCGCGAGCTGGACGGCCCTCGGAGAGCGGACTCGGTTCCGCCGAGCGAGCCCGGTCCGGCGTAGGCGCCCGGCCCGTAGACGGGCGGGCCCTGGGGTCCGGACTCCTCGGCGGGCGGCGCCGGGGAGCGGTAGACGAGCTCGGCCGCCGCGCACAGCGCGCCAAGCATCAGGCAGCTCACGAACGCCGTGACCGGCCCGACGCTGTCCCCCGTCACGAGCAGCAGCAGGTACCAGGCGCCCGCCAGCGGGTCGATTGAGAGCGCGATCAGGTAGTAGAGGGCCACCAGCAGCGCGGGCAGCGCACCCAGCATGAGCAGCAGGGCCCGCAGCCGCCGCGGCGGCGACCCGCGCACCAGCAGCGCGATCAGCCACAGGTGGGCGGCCGGCACCGCCAGCAGGCCCGCGTAGGGGTTCGTCAGCCACAGGAGCAGCGCGGCGACCGTGAGAACGAGGGCCACCGCCACCCCCGCTCCGGGGCCCTTGGGTCTGACTAGCGCGGCGTCGGGCCGGGCCGCCAGGAACCGCGCGAGGAGCAGGGCCAGCGCCATCGCCGCAGCCACGCCTCCCAGCACGCCGAGCGCCGGGCCGTCGACCGGCAGCACCTCCGGCGGAACCGGCGCGGGCGGGGGTGCCGGAGTGGCGCCGACGAGAGCGAGGACCTCGGCAACGGCCAGCCCGGCGAGGAAGGGCGCCACCCAGGCGCCGAGCCAGCGCAACCAGGGCAGCACGTCGACCCGGC
>JAPSGM010000404.1 GCA_031177555.1 Chloroflexota bacterium | reverse complement strand
CCGGCACGCCGCCCCTGTTCCTCATCGGCTCACCGATGGGCGCCGCCGGCTTCGCCAGCCTGGCGAACCATTTCGCCGACCGCACCGTCATCACCTACGACCCTCGCGGGGCCGAGCGGAGCACGAAGCACGATCCGTCCACCGAGTCGAACCCGGAGCAGCACGGCGACGATCTGCATCGGATCATCCAGGAGGCCGGGGCCGGGCCGGTCGACCTGTTCGCGAGCAGCGGCGGCGCGGTCAACGCGCTGGCCCTCGTCGCGAAGCACCCGGGGGACGTTCGGATGCTCGTCGGGCATGAGCCGCCGCTGGCCTCGCTCCTGCCGGACTCCGAGAACGCGAAGGCGGCGGTCCGCGCAATCCGCGACTCCTACCAGCGCGGCGGGTTCGGCCCAGGGATGGCGCACTTCATGGCCATCACCAGCCACCGCGGCCCGTTCCCCGACGACGTCGCGAGCCAACCGCCGCCGGATCCGGCGACGTTCGGCATGCCCACCGAGGACGACGGCAACCGGACCGACGTGATGCTTGCCCAGAACATCATCAACACCACGCACTACGAGCCCGACTTCGATGCGCTGCGGTCGGCATCGACCCGAATCGTGATGGCGGCCGGCGCAGAGTCAGAGGGAGAGATGGCGAACCGCGGCGCGTACGCGATGGCGGATCGGCTCGGGGCGCAGGTCGTCGTCTTCCCGAGCCATCACGGCGGCTTCCTTGGCGGCGAGTACGGCTGGCCCGGCGATCCGGACGGCTTCGCGGCCAAGCTGCGCGAGGTCCTGACGAGTTGACGGGGTCTGGCCTGACCGATGATTCTCGTGCCCGATGGCCGTCTGATGGATAGCAACCAACACCGCATGACGTGAGGAGCCACACCCGTGCCCACGCTCTACCCCTGCCTGTGGTTCGATGGCCAGGCCGAGGAAGCCGCCGAGTTCTATACCTCGCTGCTGCCCGACAGTCACGTCGACAGGGTATGGCGCTCCCCGGCCGATACGCCCAGCGGTGCGGCCGGCGTGGTGCTGACCGTCGACTTCACGCTGGCGGGGCAGCGGCTGCAGGGCCTCAACGGCGGGCCCGAATTCCGGTTCAACGAGGCGGTCTCTTTCGTCATCGAATGCGACGGACAGGCCGAGGTGGACCGGCTGTGGGATGCCCTTACCGCGGACGGCGGCGAGCCGGGTCCCTGCGGCTGGGTGAAGGACCGCTTCGGGCTGTCGTGGCAGGTTGTGCCGCGCGAGCTCAACGAGCTCGTCGGCGATTCGGACCCCCAGCGCGCGCGCCGCGCCATGGAGGCCATGCTGAAGATGGGCAAGATCGAGGTCACGGAGCTGCGGCGAGCGGCTGACGCGGCATAGCCCGCGGGTCATCCCGGAGCGTTATTCCTGCCGCCACAGGTCGATCTGTGGCAGTCCGTGGATTCCCAGCGTCTGCGACAGCTCGCCGCAGTGGTAGGCGTCGTGGCTGAAGAGCCGCTGCAGGATCGAGCCCCGCGTGTGGAGCTGTAGCGTGCCGCCGTACTCGCGGCGGATCTCGTCCGCGAGCATGTCCGGCGTCCATCGGTCCAGGCAGCCCTCGACGATGCGGAAGGTGGAATCCAGCGCGTCCACGAGCTCGTCCACACCGCGA
>JAPSGM010000403.1 GCA_031177555.1 Chloroflexota bacterium | reverse complement strand
GCGGCGAGCGCCGCGCGCACGGATGCCCCCGCGGCCAGGCGCGCGGCGACCATCGAGCCGGGCCCCAGGTAGGTGTCGGCGTCGATCCAGCCGCCGCCGGCGGCCGCGGCGTCGTCCAGCAGGCGCAGGTAGGCCGCCGGATGGACCCGGCGCAGGTCGGCGTCGTCCAGGGGCGTGACCGCCTCGCGAGCCAGCCGGGCACCGGACGCGGCCGCGCCGTCGGCGATTCCCTCGGCGACGGGTGCCAGGCGCTCCGGGCGCTCCGGGTGACCGGGCGCAGCGTGCGCCTCCATGGCGGCATCGGTCAGCAGGAGCACGAGCGGCGGCGCGGGCGAGGCCATCGGGCTAGCGCCGGATCAGGCGGATGACGAGCAGCGAGCCCTCGAACAGCAGGAACATCACGCCCGCCAGGATGAGCGGCGAGATGGGGTCGCCGCCGGGGGTGAGGACGATGGCGAACAGGACGATCGCCAGCAGCGCCCATCGGCGCTGGGCGGCCAGCCGGCGGTGGTTCAGGATGCCCACCTTGGCGAGGCCGATGAGCAGGATCGGGAACTCCAGGACGACCCCGAAGGCGAGCATCATGGTCGTCACGAAGCCGATGTAGCCGTCCACGGTGAGGGCGGGCTCCAGGCCCTCTCCGGCGAAGCCGAGCAGGAAGTTCAGGGCGTAGGGAATCACCACGAAGCCGATGGCCACGCCGAGGACGAACAGGAGCAGCGCGCCGAGCATCACCGGCCACACGTAGCGTCGCTCGCTGGGCAGCAGGCCGGGCGTCACGAAGCGCCAGACGTGGAAGAGGATCACCGGCATGGCGAACGCGATCCCCAGGAAGCCGGCGATCTTCAGCTGCGCGGCGAAGGCATCGGCCGGCGAGAGGAAGATGAGGGTGTCCTGGCCCTCGGGCAGCGGCGATCGCAGGATGTCGAGCACCGGCCGGGAGAGGATGAAGCCGACGACCGCCGCGGCCAGCACCGAGACGACGATGACGATCAAGCGCCGGCGGAGCTCCTCGAGGTGCTCCACCAGGGTCATCGTCGCGAGGTCATCGGTCACCGCTCGGTCACTCGCTGGCTCGGTGTGGGGCCCGTGGGCGTTGGCCCGGTGCGCGGCGGACCGTCACCGGACGCCGGCGAGGATATCGTCCGTCCGGCGCGCGCCCGACGCGCCGGGGCCTGCTATTCGGTCTTCGGACGGTCCGACGGGCCTGCCGGCTTCTTCTCGCCGCGGATCGACTCCTCGAGGTCGGTCGAAGCCTTGCGGAACTCACGCACGCCGCGCCCAATCGCGTTCCCGATGTCCGGCAGCTTGCCGGGGCCGAAGACGATCAGGACAACGACGAGCAGGATGATGAGCTCTGGCCAGCCGATGGGTCCCATGCGTACGCCTGTCCTCGTTCGTGACGCCGAGTGGCGTCGGCGGTGATGCGAGCTAGAGGGCCAGTGTAGCACCAGCCTCGGCCATCTTCGCCCGCCACTCCCCCGCGGCCGCGGCCGCGGCCGGCTGCCAGTCCGCGCCTCGCGACGCTTCGGCGATGCCGCGCGACACGTTGACGACGCCCGGCGCCAGACTTCCATGGCAGGTACGCACGGCCGCCGCCAGGTCACCGCCCTGGGCGCCCAGGCCGGGCA